>CAITBU010000182.1 GCA_903890595.1 uncultured Holophagaceae bacterium
ATCCATGTCGACAAGCTCGCTTCGGTCACCCGCAACCTGCGGCTGGGGCGCACGCTGACCCTGGCGCCGGAGCTTCTGGTGGAGGAGGGGTCCGTCATCGCCTGCCGGGTGCGGGGCGAGAAGACCACCTACAACCAGCTGGAGGATCCCCACGGGCGCATGAGCACCCTCCACGATGGGGACATCCTGGTGGGGGCCCTGGGCCACCGCAACGCGCTCCAGGGCTACGAGGGCGTCATGCCCACGGCCCTGCAGGTGGGTGACACCATCAACCTGCTCAACATGGGTGGGGTCATCGGTACCTGCGTCTCCTACAACCGGGACCTGGGCAAGCCCTTCGAGATGGAGGTGCTGGGCCAGGTGCAGGTCTTCCCCGAGTTCCAGTCCCGGGCGGGCCAGGCGGCCCACATCCGCATGGGGGCCCTCCGCGGCACCAGCCTCTCGCCCCACTGTCCCGTGGTCTACGTGGCGGGCACCTGCATGAACGCCGGCAAGACCGCCGCCGCCTGCGCCGCCATCCGGCAGCTGAGCCGGGCGGGCTACCGGGTGGGCGCCTGCAAGCTCACGGGCGTCTCCCTCATGCGGGATGCCTTGGCCATGCGCGACTACGGCGCCGAGGTGGCCCTGGACTTCACGGATGCGGGCTGCGTGTGCACCGATGCTGGCAACGCAGCTGATGTGTCCCGCATCATCTTCTCGGAGCTGGCGTCCCATGGCGTGGATGTCATCGTGGCCGAGACCGGCGACGGCATCATGGGCGAGTACGGTGTCCAGGCGATCCTGGGCGATCCGGCCCTGCGGGCCCTGGGGGGCGCCTTCGTCCTCTGCGCCAACGACCCCGTGGGCGTCGCCGGTGGCGTGCACCAGCTGAAGACCGCCTTCGGCATCCAAGCCGACCTGATCGCCGGCCCCGCCACAGACAACCGGGTGGGCGAGCGCTTCGTGGCCACCCTGGGCCTCCCCGCCCGCAACGCCCGCGCCGACGCCGACGCCCTCGGCAACTTCATCCTCGGCCTCGTCGAAGCCAAGCTGGCGGCGAAGTCGTGAAAAGACCTGTTTAACCGCAGAGGGCGCAGAGGACGCAGAGAAGGGCTTCAGAGTTTGCTCCCACCCTTCTGTTCCTTTCATCTTTCACATCCACCGCCGTTCAATTCCTTTCCGGTGACTTCCCTTTAGCCTTTTCTTTCTCTGCGCCCTCTGCGTTCTCTGCGGTTAGATTTTTTTGGTGATATCCCATGACCCAAGTTGATGTTCTGATCCTCGGTGCTTCTGGCTATGGCGGGGGGGAGTTGCTGCGCTGGCTCTCCAACCATCCGGCGGTGGGCTCGCTGCGGGGCACGGCGCGCAGCCATGCGGGCAAGCCTTTCCATGCCCAGCACCCCAACCTGCGGGGCTTGGTGGAGGGCGTCTTCGAGGCCACGCCGGACTGGGAGGCCCTGGCCACCAGCCCTGCCCCGGTGATCTTCTCGGCCCTGCCGCATGGCGAGCTGGGCAAGCTCTGGCCCGAGCTGGAAGCGGCCGCCCAGACCCATCCGGGCCTGCTGGAGCGGCTCATCGTCATCGACCTCTCGGCGGACTTCCGCCTGGATCCCACCTGGGTCTATGGCCTGGTGGATTGGCAGCCCGAGCGCATGGCCGGTGCCAAGCGCATCGCCAACCCGGGCTGTTTCGCCACGGCCCTGCAGCTGGCCCTGCTGCCCCTGGCCCCGTGGCAGCCCGCCTTCGTGGCCGTCACCGCCGCGACCGGCTCCTCTGGCTCCGGCGCCGCGCCCTCGGACACCACCCACCACCCCACCCGCGCCAATGACTTCCGGGCCTACAAGGTCCTGGGTCACCAGCACGAGGCCGAGGTGCTCCGCACCCTGGCAACGGCCGGCTGGCAGGCACCCTTGAGCTTCGTGCCGCAGAGTGCGCCGATGGTGCGGGGGATCTTTGCTGTAGCGCAATTCCCGCTTCCTGCGGGAATTGCGCTCGAGGCCCTGCGGGCCCACTTCCAGGACTTCTATCGGGACCGGTTCTTTGTGCGCGTCGTCGATGGGACGCCCCGGGTGGCGGCCACGGTGGGGGGTGCCTTCGCGGACCTCTCGGTGGCGGCCAAGGGCAGCCACGGGGTGGTGCTGGTGGCTCTGGACAACCTGGGCAAGGGTATGGCCACCCAGGCCGTGCAGAACCTGAACCTCGCCCTGGGCCTGCCTGAGTGGACGGGCCTGCGCGCCGCCGGGGGCTGGCCCGCCTGAGTCCATCTTTTACCCATAGGTCCTTTTATAGACAACAGTTCCGGTTGTGCCATCATGGGGTCCCTTTGCCGGAGACCTCATGGATGCCGCTCGTCTGACCCGCGCCGCCCTCGCCCAGTTCGCCGAGGCCAACCGCACCGCCTTCGAGGCTGAGCTGCGAACCCTGGTGGAGATCCCCTCCGTCAGCGCTGATCCCGCCCACCAGCCCGATGTGCGCCGCGTGGCTGAGGCCGCCCGCACCCTCTTCGAGTCCCATGGGGGCAAGGCCGAGGTCCTCGAGACCAACGGCAACCCCCTGGTGCACGGCTGGTTCGGGGATGACCCCAGCCACCCCACCATCACCGTCTACAACCACATGGACGTGCAGCCCGCCAACGAGCCCGAGTGGACGGCGGAGCCCTTCACCTTCGTGGTGGATGGCGACACCTACCGGGGCCGAGGCAGCACAGACGACAAGGGCCCGGCCGTCACGGCCTTCTTTGGTGCCTTGGCCGCCCGCGCCGCCGGCGTGCCTCTGAACATCCACTTCCTCTGGGAGACCGAGGAGGAGATCGGCTCCCCCAGCTTCGCCGGGGGCCTGGAGCGCCACGCCGATCGCCTGAAGACCGACGCCATCGTGGTCAGCGACACGGTGTGGATCACCCGGGGCAAGCCCAGCACCCCCGCGGGTCTGCGGGGCCTCAAGGGCTTCCGCCTCACCCTGGAGACCGCCGACCA
>CAITBU010000183.1 GCA_903890595.1 uncultured Holophagaceae bacterium
CGATGCCCCGGGCCTCGGCCCACTGGCGGGCGAAGCGACCCTTGTTGCCCCCGGGACCGGAGGAGAAGCCGTGCAGGTAGACGAGGTCGGTCATGGAGACAGGATGACGCAGGTGGGGGTGGGGTGTCCTCCGACAAGCGGTTGTCCATGATGCAGAAGGCCGCCCAATGGCGGCCTTCTCGATGCTCCTGGCATAACCTCCTCGCCGGGTCCCGACTTCGGGCGCGCCACTGGCGCGTCCTCCGTCACCCGGCGGTCGGTTACATTTGATCCTTGAGGCCCTTGGCAGTCTTGAAGACGACTTTGCGGCCGGCGGGGATCTTGATGCTCTCGCCGGTCTTGGGGTTGCGGCCCATCTTCTCCTTGGTGGCGCGGACTTCGAAGGTCCCCACACCGAAGAGGTTGACGCGGTTGCCGGCCAGGAGGGTGTCGACGATGTGGTCGCGCACGCCGTCCAGGATGGACTTGGCGCGGGCCTTGGAGAGGTCCTGGGCGCCGGCGAGGTTGGCGGCGAGCTCGGCAATGCCGAGGGTATCGGGCTTGGTGGTTTTGGCCATGGTGGGCTCCTTGAGATGGGAGGGGCGGAGACCCGGCTGCCGGGCTTCCGCCAGGCCTGGACCCAGGGGGGTCCGGCCGGGTGGGATGGGTGGGACCGCTGACTACTCGGTGGTGGCGGCGCTGACTTCGAGGGTGACCTTGGCGTGCACGCCGGTGTAGAGGCGCACATCCACGGTGTAGGTGCCGGCATCCTTGACGTGGGGCACGGTGATGTCCCGGCGATCAAGGGTGAAGCCCTTGGCCTTGAACATCTCGGCCACATCGGCGTTGGTGACGGAACCGAAGAGGTGACCACCCTCGCCGGCCTTCTTGGCCACGGCCAGGCTCACAGCCTCAAGCTTCTCGCACAGGCTCTTGGCATCTGCCAGTTCCTTGGCGTGCAGCTTCTCGGCCCGGACCTTCTCGAGCTCGATCTGGCGCTTGTTGCCGGCGGTGACGGGCAGGGCCATCTTGCGGGGGAGGAGGAAGTTGCGGGCATAGCCGTCTTTGACATTGACGACATCGCCGCGCACGCCGAGATGGGTGACGTTCTCGATGAGGAGGATCTCCACGGGGACTCCAATGGATAAAAAGATGGTGCGGCCAGCGCCAACAGCTCGCGTTGTCCCCGCTTGGGTGAGACGGCGTCATGCGCCGTCAGGGTCGGTCCCACTGGGGCCGCCCTGTCCCCCGGTGGGTTCAGGCCGATCAGAAAATCCAGTCTAGCGTGGGAACGCCCGATACCCAAGGATGGATTCCCAAGAGACCGGAGCCTGAATGACCAACCCCCAAGACCGCCGCCTCGCCCGCCGAGCGATCCTGGGCGCCGAGCACGCCATCTCCTTCCGGCTCAAGGGACGGGACTACCGCGAGGTCCGCATCACCAACCTGAGCCCCGGGGGGTGTTTCGCCCTGGTCCCGGCCGGAGACGCCGGGCGCTTCACCCGGGGCTCCACCCTGGAGGACCTGATCCTGGAGCACCCCGACCTGCCCAAGGGTCCGATCTCCGCCGTGGTGTCCTATGTGCTGGGTGGGCACACCGGGGAGGAACCCCTCGACCTGGTGGGCATCGGCATCCAGTTCCTGGGCATGGCCCCGGCTGAGCAGACGGGCCTGCAGGCCTGGGTGAACCAGCCCCTGGCCCCCTGATCCTGGTTTGCCTCAGCTCCGGCCGAAGAAGCCGAGGATGGCGGTAGCCACCTCTTCCCGCATGGCGGCGGTCATCTCGGGGTAGACCGGGAGGCTGAGCACCTCCTTGGCGGCCCGCTCGGACTCCGGCAGCTGCCCGGTCTGGTAGCCCAGGGGGGCGAAGCAGGGCTGCTCGTGGAGGCAGATGGGGTAGTAGATGGCGCAGCCGATGCCCCGCTCCCGGAGGTGGGCCTGCAGGCCGTCGCGCCGACCACCCGGGACCCGGATGGTGAACTGGTTGTAGATGTGGCGGCCTTCGGGGACCACTTCCTGGGGCAGGACGGCCTCGTCAGCGGTGAGGCCCTGCATGCGCTCCAGGTACCAGGCGGCGTGGGCGCGGCGACCCTCGTGCCAGCTGTCCAGCATGGGCAGCTTGGCCCGCAGGACCAGGGCCTGGAACTCATCCATGCGCCCGTTCATGCCCACCTCGTGGTGCATGTAGACCGGCTCCATGCCGTGGACGCGGATGCGGCGGACCCGGGCGGCCAGAGCAGCGTCATCCCGGATGGCCGTCATGCCGGCATCACCGAAGGCACCCAGGTTCTTGGTGGGGTAGAAGCTGTAGGCCGTCATGTCCCCGAACTGGCCGGCGGACTTGCCCCAGCCCTTGGCGCCCAGGCTCTGGCAGGCGTCCTCGATGACGGGGATGCCGTGCTTGGCGGCCACGGCCATGATCCCCGGCATGTCCGCCAGCTGACCGAAGAGGTGCACGGGCATGATGGCCTTGGTGCGCGGGGTGATGGCCGCCTCCACCAGGGCTGCGCTGGCATTGAAGGTGGCTGGATCCAGGTCGATGAAGACGGGCTTGGCACCCACGCGGGAGACCACGCCGGCGGTGGCGAAGAAGGTGAAGCTGGGCACGATCACCTCGTCCCCGGCGCCAATGCCCAGGGCCATGAGGGCCGCCAGCTGCGCGTCGGTGCCACTGGACATGCCCACCGCATGGGCGGCACCGGCATAGGCGGAGATCTCGGCCTCGAGGCCCTTCACGTTCTCGCCCAGGATGAAGGAAGAGCGGTCGATGAGACCCGAGAGGCCCTCCAGCACCCGCGCCTTCACAGCGGCATTCTGCGGCGCAAGCTCAAGCATCGGAACAGGCATGGGGCCTCCATTTCACGCGGGCCAGTATGGCATCGGATTTAGCCCCAATCCGTCACATTGACAGGGCGGGAAACGATCTAAAAACTGGAACCACGAAGACAGGAAGACCACGAAGGACAACGTCTTCTTTCTTCGTGGTCTTCGTGGTCTTCGTGGTTAATTTCTTATCCCCACACGAGCACCAGCGCCAGCCTGGGGGTCTTCGTGGTTAATCCGTCTTTTCAGCTGATTCCAAAGCCTCACTGGGCTTGATGGGGCGCATGAGGGGGAAGAGGATGACGTCGCGGATGCTCTGGCTGTTGGTGAGCAGCATGACCATGCGGTCGATGCCGATGCCTTCGCCGCCGGTGGGCGGGAAGCCGTGCTCCAGGCTGGTGATGAAGTCCTGGTCCAGCAGCATGGCCTCGTCGTTGCCGGCCTCGCGCTCGTCCATCTGGGCCTGGAAGCGGGCCATCTGGTCCACGGGGTCGTTCAGCTCGGAGTAGGCGTTGGCGATCTCCATGCCGCCGATGAACAGCTCGAAGCGGTCCACGAAGTTCTCATCGCCCTCCAGGGTCTTGGTGAGGGGTGACAGCTCCAGCGGGTAGTCCGTGATGAACGTGGGCTGGAGCAGCTGCTTCTCGGCGTAGTGCTCGAAGAGGTCCCCCAGCAGCATGCCGGCGGACTTGGTGGCGGCGTCCTCAATGTGGACGGTCTGCGCCAGCGCGAGGATCTGGGCAGCATCGTCCAGCAGGGCGCGATCAATGGCGCCGTACTCGGCGATGGCGTCCTTCATGGAGAGGCGGCGGAAGGGCGCAGCGTAGGAGATGGTCTGCTCGCCCCAGGGCAGCTGCTCGGAACCCATGACTTCCCGGGCGACGGTGCTGAGCAGGTTCTCCGTGAGGGCCATCATGTCCCGCAGGTCGCTGCCGGCCTCGTACATCTCCATCATGGTGAACTCGGGGTTGTGGCGGACGCTCAGCCCCTCGTTGCGGAAGTTGCGGTTGATCTCGAAGACCTTCTCGAAGCCGCCCACGATGAGGCGCTTCAGGTACAGCTCCGGGGCGATGCGGAGGTAGAGGTCCATGTCCAAAGCGTTGTGGTGGGTGGTGAAGGGCCGGGCCGTGGCCCCACCGGGGATGGGCTGCATCATGGGGGTCTCGACCTCCAGGTAGCCCTGGTCCTCCATGTAGCGCCGCACGGCACTGACGATGCGGGAGCGGGTCTGGAAGGTCTTGAGCACATCCCCGTTGGAGATGAGGTCCAGGTAGCGCTGGCGGTAGCGCTGCTCCTTGTCCTGCAGACCGTGCCACTTCTCCGGCAGGGGCAGCAGGGCCTTCGATAGGAACTGGATCGCCTTCACCCGCACGCTCAGCTCCCCGGTGCGGGTGCGCATGAGGGGGCCGGTGACGCTGATGAAGTCGCCCATGTCCAGGAGCTTCAGGACGTCCCAGCCCGGCTCGGCCACGTCGTCCCGGCGGAAGAAGGCCTGGACCTTCTCGCCGTTCTCCGTGAGGTGGGCGAAGACGCTCTTGCCCATCTCGCGGATGGTGAGGATGCGCCCCATGACCGACACGCTCTCACCCAGGGCCTCCAGCTTCTCGTTGGGCCAGGCTTCGGCGTCGGCATAGGTGGCGGCCAGCCCGGCGATGGTGTGACTGCGCTGGGCCTTGCGGGGCCAGGGGTCCACACCGAGGGCCTTGAGCTTCTCAAGCTTCTCGAGGCGCACGTCACGATACTGGTTGGGCTGCATGGGAGCTCCCGCACGAATCCTCTAGATTACAGCCTGCTCAGCGATCGCCGAAGGTGTAAGCCACGAAGCCCGTGATGTCCGGGGCGACGAAGGTGCCGGCCTCTTCGCTGAAGCCGAAGCGCCAGCGGGGCAGGCGGGTGTGGCGGAAGGTCCAGTGCTGCTGCCAGCCGGCGGGGTCCAGGCGCGTGAGGCCCACCTTATAGGGGCTGCCGGCGTAGCCCACGCTGACCTCGACCCCCAGACCCGAGAGCAGCCCCGGACCGTCCCCCACCCAGCCCACGGTGCCCCAGGCCCGGTTGAAGGCCGTGCGGTCCATGACCAGCCGTAGGGGGCTGTCCTTGGGGAGGCCCAGGACCACCCGCTCCACCTGGGTGGCCAGGCGCCAGGGGCCAAGTTTCTTCCAGGCCGCGGCCCCCACCATCCCATCGGTGCTGCCACTGCCCGAGAAGTCCGCCTGCTTCCCCGTGGGCAGCTGCACCGAGGCCCCCACCCGGCCGCCGGCATCCCGGGTGCCGAAGGGCAGGACCCAGGCCAGGTCCAGGTCCATGAGGGCCACCCCGGGTCGGGACAGGTCGCCGATGACCCGGCCATCCCGCTCCAGGTGGTAGGCCAGGCGGTTCTTGGGGGCGTCCAGGCGACCCCCCTGGGGCAGGTGGAACAGGGTGTGCCAGCTGACCATGGCCTGGTCGGCGATGCCCCCGGACCGGGAGGCCACCCGCACCCGCACATTGAACCGACCCGGCCCGGCCTGGGTGGCCCAGTCCCCCGTGAGCTGCCACTCCTCCCCGTCGAGGCGGGCGAAGGTCCGGCGGTCGGCGCTGCGCTCCAGGTCTGGCCGCAGCATCTGGCTGGTGGCCTCCAGCGCCACCTCGGTGACTCCTTCCGGCAGGGGCTCCGGGAACCCCGCAAACCAGGCCACCCGGTTGGGCCGAGGGGTCTCCTGGGCTGCCAGTCCGGTGGCGACCAAGGCCAGTCCGATTACCCAATGATTGACGCAGGTCACGGCAAACCTCCCAGGCTCTAGTCTTATTCTGCTTGGACGGCCAGGTCCGGTGAAATATTCCAGGACCTGCGTCACGGATTCCAAGAAACCCATAGACGATACCCCTATGATGATTTAATTCTGCTCGCCACCCGTTTCACCCCCAACACCCCCATCCATGGAGTCAGTCATGACACGCCTGAAGTCACTCCTGCTGGAAAAGATCCAGGAACACCGGCCCCGCATCACGAAGCTCACCAAAGAGCTTGGCAACATCGTGATCGACAGCGTGACCATTGACCAGTGCGTCGGCGGTGCCCGCGACGTGCGCTGTCTCGTCACCGACATCTCCTACCTGGACCCCCAGGAAGGCATCCGCTTCCGCGGGAAGAACATCCCCGAGACCTTTGCTGCCCTGCCGAAGCTGGCGGGTGCCGAGTACCCGACGGTGGAGTCCTTCTGGTTCTTCATGCTGACCGGCGAGATCCCCACCGCCGCCGAGGCCGAGGAAGTGAAGCAGGACTTCAACTCCCGCGCCAAGGTGCCCTCCTACGTCTTTGACGTGCTGAAGGCCATGCCCAAGGACAGCCACCCCATGGTGATGCTCTCCACGGCCGTGCTCACCCTGCAGCGCGAGAGCAAGTTCAACAAGCAGTACCACAGCATGAAGAAGGTGGATTACTGGGATCCCATGTATGAGGATGCCTGCGATCTGCTGGCCAAGCTGCCTGAGATCGCCGCCTTCATCTACCGCTACAAGTACAAGAACGGCGAGATCATCGCCTCCAACCCCGACCTCGACATGGGCGCCAACTTCGCCCACATGATGGGCATCGCCAAGCCCTATGACGATGTGGCCCGCATGTACTTCATCCTCCACAGCGACCACGAGAGCGGCAACGTCAGCGCCCACACCACCCACCTGGTGGCCTCCGCCCTGTCCGATGCCTACTACGCCTTCAGCGCCGGCCTCAACGGCCTGGCGGGCCCCCTCCACGGCCTGGCCAACCAGGAAGTGCTGGACTGGATCATGGGCTTCCAGAAGAAGCTCAATGGCGCCGAGCCCACCGAGGAGAACGTCAAGGCGGCCCTGTGGGAGACCCTGAACAGCGGCCACGTCATTCCCGGCTACGGCCACGCCGTGCTGCGGAAGACCGATCCCCGCTACCAGGCGCAGATGGAGTTCTGCCTCAAGCACCTGCCTGAGGATCCGATCTTCAAGCTGGTCAACACCATCTACAAGGTGGCCCCCGGCGTGCTGACCGAGCAGGGCAAGACCAAGAACCCCTGGCCCAATGTCGACGCGCAGAGCGGCGTCATCCAGTGGTACTACGGGCTCACCGAGTACGACTTCTACACCGTGCTCTTCGGTGTCGGCCGCGCCATCGGCGTGCTGGCCAACATCACCTGGGACCGTGGCCTCGGCTACGCCCTGGAGCGCCCCAAGTCCGTCACCACCGCCATGCTCGAAGAGTGGGCAGCGGCCGGCGGCAGGAAATAAGTTTTTAGCTCTCGGCTGTCGGCTATCAGCTAAGGCAGAAAAGGGGCGGACCTGCGGGTCCGCCCCTTTTCTGTTGGGAAGGAAAAGCCAGGAGGCGTCTGCTACCATCCTCCCCCAGTTCCTCTCCTTGAAAGGCATCCCATGAGCAACCGCACCGTGTGGGTCGACATTCCGGTCATCGACCTCGACCGCGCCATCGCCTTTTACTCCGCCGTGCTGGGTGAGCCGGTGGCCAAGGAGGGCGGGCCTGGCTTCGTCTTCGGTCTGCTGCCCCACGCTGAGGGCGAGGCCGCCGGCTGCCTCTACCTCCCCGGGGAGGAGAACGCCCCCTCGCGGACCGGTCCCCTGGTCTACCTCAACGCCGAGGGCCGCCTGCCTGCGGCGGCAGAGGCGGCGGTCGCCCAGGGCGGCCAGCTCCTGCAGCCGGTCCACCTCATGGGGCCTCACGGCTACCGGGCCATCGTGCTGGACACCGAGGGCAACCGCATCGCCCTCTACGCCATGGCCATCTGAACCCGAGGCGACCCCCCCCATCCATAAGGAGCTCTCATGCAGCACGCCATGGTCACCACCAACCTGAACTTGCCCGGCTTCCGGGTGCTCCGCAGCCACGGTGTGGTGCGCGGCATCACCGTGCGCTCGCGGTCCATCATCGGGAACTTCCTGGGGGGCATCCAGTCCCTCTTTGGCGGCAACATCACGATCTACACGGAACTCTGCGAGCAGGCCCGCACCGAGGCCTACGAGCTGATGTGCCGCCACGCCCAGGAGCACGGCGCCAACGCCATCCTGGCCATGCGCTACGACGCCACAGAGCTGATGGCCGGCCTGACAGAGGTGCTCTGCTACGGCACCGCCGTCACCGTCGAGCCCGAGACCCCCCAGGCCTGATCAGGATGCCCATGTACACGACGGACACCTTCAACCAGGTCGGGGCCGGAGCCCTGCCGGGCCATCTCGGCATGGTGATCACTCACGTCGCCATCGGCGAGGTCCACGGGGAAATGGTCGTGGGACCGCACCTCATGGCGCCCAACGGCTTCCTGCATGC
>CAITBU010000184.1 GCA_903890595.1 uncultured Holophagaceae bacterium
CCCGGGCGCCCTGGCCCTGGAGTACATCCACACCTACTCCCTGATCCACGACGACCTGCCCGCCATGGACGACGACGACCTGCGCCGGGGCCGACCCACCAACCACAAGGTCTTCGGGGAGGGGCACGCCATCCTGGCCGGCGACGCCCTCCTGACCGAGGCCTTCCGGGTGCTGGCGGCGGCGGACCTGGACCCCATTCGCCGGGCCGAGGCCCTCATCCTCCTCGCTGAGGGTGCGGGCTGGCGCGGCATGGCTGGCGGCCAGGCCCTGGACATCGAGGGCGAGCAGGTGGCGGCCTACGACCTGGAGCACCTGCGCCTCATCCACCGCATGAAGACCGGGGCCCTGCTCCGGGCCTCCCTCGAAATCGGTGCCGTCCTGGGGGGCGCTGATCCCGGCCAGCGGGCCGCCCTCAGGGCCTGCGGGGCGGCCCTGGGCCTCGCTTTCCAGATCCAGGACGACATCCTGGATGCCACCGCCACCGAGGCCCAGCTGGGCAAGCGCACCGGAAAGGATGCCGGCAGGGGTAAGATCACCTACCCAACCCTGCTGGGGCTGGACGGCGCCCGCCGCGCCCTCGCCGAGGCCACCGAGACTGCCCTATGTCACCTAGCCACCCTTCCCAACCGACCTTCCCTGGCAGCCTGGGCCCGCTATCTGGCTCAGCGAGCGAAGTAGGCAGCGGCATGACCCAGACCAGCCCCTACCCTCTCCTGGATTCTCTGTCAGCACCGCAGCAGATCCGGCACTACTCCCCGGCCCAGCTGGAGCAGCTGGCCGTGGAGGTGCGCGCGTTCCTCATCGCCTCGGTGTCCGAGACCGGCGGCCACTTCAGCTCCAACCTGGGCACCGTTGAACTGACCGTGGCCCTCTTCCACCAGTTCGACTTCCTGCAGGACCGCATTGTCTGGGATGTGGGCCACCAGGCCTACCCCCACAAGATCCTCACGGGCCGCAAGAGCCGCTTCCCCACCCTGCGCCAGCACCACGGCCTGTCGGGGTTCCTCAAGCGGGAGGAGAGCCCCTACGACCACTTCGGGGCGGGCCACGCCAGCACCAGCATCTCGGCGGCCCTGGGCATGGCCAAGGCGCGGGACCTGCAGAAGCAGGACCATGCCTGCATCGCCGTCATCGGGGATGGTTCCATGACCGCCGGGATGGCCTTCGAGGCCCTCAACCAGGCGGGCTACCTGGTCACCAAGAACTTCCTGGTGATCCTCAACGACAACGACATGAGCATCAACCCCAACGTGGGGTCCCTGCAGGGCTACCTCAACCAGATCATGTCGGGCCAGTACTACCAGCGCTGGCGGGACCGCATCGAGCACGCCATCAAGGCCATCCCCCTGGAGGGCCTCAGCAAGGGCGTGGCCAAGGCGGCGAAGTGGAGCGAAGAGAGCTTCAAGCGCCTCATGGTGCCGGGCCTGCTCTTCGAGGACCTGGGCTTCCGCTACCTGGGCCCGGTGAACGGCCACGACCTGCAGGCCACCACCAAGGCCCTGGTGGAGGCCCGGGAGAAGATGAAGGACGGTCCGGTGCTGCTGCACGTGCAGACCAAGAAGGGCTACGGCTACGAGCCCGCCGCCCAGGACCCCATGAAGTGGCACGGCGTGACCGCCTTCGATGCGGAGTCCGGCGAGCTCATCAAGACGGTCCAGGATCCCACCCGCCCCGCCCCGCCCAGCTACACCAGCGTCTTCGGCAAGGCCCTGGTGGACCTGGCCCGCCACGACGACCGCATCGTCGGCATCACCGCCGCCATGCTGGACGGCACGGGCATGAACCACTTCAAGAAGGCCTTCCCCGACCGCTGCTTCGACGTGGGCATCGCCGAGCAGCACGCCGTTACCTTCGCCGCCGGTCTGGCGGCCCAGGGCATGCGGCCCGTGGCGGCCATCTACAGCACCTTCCTCCAGCGTGGCTTCGACCAGGTGGCCCACGACGTGTGCCTCCAGGACCTGCCCGTGACCTTCGCCCTGGACCGGGCTGGCATCGTGGGTGCCGACGGTCCTACCCACCACGGCCTCTATGA
>CAITBU010000185.1 GCA_903890595.1 uncultured Holophagaceae bacterium
CCCTCCCGCAGCACCTGGGCCCCGGCCTCCGAGGCCAGGGTCTCCTGGCTCACCACCAGGCCCCGAGGGGCCTGGGCGCCCAGGGCCAGGGTCAGGAAGAGGGACAGCAGGGGAACGAGGCGCATGGGGACTCCGGAGAACCGCTGCCCATAGTCTGTCATCCTTGGAGCCATGGCCCGCAGCACCGGCATTCCCGGATCCTCCTCCCAGACCCCCGCCGAAGAGCTGGCCAACAGCCTGACCCACGGCTTGGGCGTGGCCCTGGCCATCGCTGGACTGGCGGTCATGGTGGTGTTCGCCGCCCAGCGGGGCACCGCCCGGGACGTGGTGGGCGTGTCCATCTTCGGCAGCACGCTGATCCTGCTCTACCTCATGTCGACCCTCTACCACGCCTTCCGAGGGCCGCGCCTCAAGCTGCTCTTCAAGGTCTTCGACCACTCGGCCATCTTCCTGCTCATCGCCGGCACCTACACGCCCTTCTGTCTCTCGGCCCTGGGCCGCACCAGCCCGGCCTGGGGCTGGACGGTCTTTGGCATCGTCTGGGCTCTGGCGGTGCTGGGCATCACCTTCAAGGGCGTCTTCTACGGCCGCATCGCCGAGTCCGCCCTCAGTCCGGCGCCCCTGGACCACCTCCATCCCGGGGTGGCGGCCACGGTGGACCCCGCCTTTGTGAAGCGCATGGGCTGGATCTCCACCGGAATCTACCTCCTCATGGGCTGGATCATCCTCATTGCCGCTGGGCCGCTGGGGCGGTCGTTGCACGCCCACGGCCTCTACTGGCTCGTCGGCGGAGGCCTGTTCTACAGCGTGGGCGCCGTCGTCTACAGCCTGGAGAAGATCCCCTTCCACCACGCCCTCTGGCACCTCTTCGTGGTGGGGGGCAGCGCCTGTCACGTAATGGCCGTGCTCCTCTACGTGATCCCCGGAAGGTAGCCCGTGCTGCCCCTGGAACTCCTGCCGGGCAGCGCCCAATGGGGTCTGCACCTGGATGATCTTGTGGCCCGACCCGAGGCCCTCTGGATCTACGGCGGCCCGGGCTGCGGGGCCTCCAGTCTGGCGGCCCTGCTGGCGGCGAAGCGAGGCGGGGCCTGGCTCGAAGCAAAGGATCCGGACCTGGCCCTGACCTGGCTGGCCGAGCACCCGGGTGGGATCGTGGCGGCCCGGGGACCGGCCCCCGAGGACCTGGACTGCCTGCCGCTGCACCTCCCAGGGGTGGAGGACCACCCGGAGTGCATCCCAGGGATTCTGGACCACCTGGCCCAGGAGGAGGACCTGGCACCGCCTCTGCCCGCAGCCCTGGGCGGACTGCCCTGCCCCGGCAACCTGCGGGAGCTACGGAACCGGGTGCTGCGCTGGAAGCTGCTGGGTCAGCTGCCCACCCGGGAGCCCGCGGGTGCCCCTGCCTTCGAGGCTGAGGACCTGGCCACCAACCTCCATGACCTGGAGCGCTTCCTCCTGCACCGGGCCCTGCGGCGGGCCTACGGCAACCGGGTGGAGGCCGCGGGGCGGCTGGGGGTGAGCCGCCGTCAGCTCTACCTGCTCATCGCCCGCCACGGCGATCCGGTGCGGGGCGAGGTCGCCACCAGCGAGCCCCCGCTGCGGGTGCGGAAGCGGCGACCGGGTCAAAACTCCAGTTCAGATGGCGGGGTCCGATAACACCTCCAGCGGCCGTGCCGGCCGCATGGATGCTCAATCATGGCGACGCCTCTTCGGATTCTGGTGGTGGACGATGATCCCGGGATGCGGGATGGCATGGCGATGAGCCTGAAGCGCTCCGGCTACTTTGCGGAGCAGGCCCGGGGCGGCGAGGAGGCCCTGCGCATGGTGCGCCCCGGTGCCTTCGATGCCGTGGTCACGGATCTCCGGATGCCCGGCATGGACGGCCTGCAGCTCACCGCCCGGCTCAAGGCCATCGACCCTTCCCTGCCGGTGCTGCTCATCACGGCCTTCGGCAGCCTGGAGAGCGCCCGGGAGGCCATGCGCCTCGGCGCCTTCGACTTCCTGTCCAAGCCCTTCAGCCCCGAAGAGCTGACCACGGCCCTGGCCAAGGCCCTCAAGTGCGAGACCCACCTGAAGGCCGAAGAACCGGCCGAGGCACCGGTCATCCTCACCCAGGACCCCGTGCTGGGCGAGACCCTGGCCCTGGCGCGCCGCGCCGCAGACAGCCGAGCCACCATCCTGATCCAGGCCGAGAGCGGCACGGGCAAGGAGCTGCTCGCCAAGCTCATCCACGGCTCCAGCCCCCGGCGCCACGGCGCCTTTGTGGCCATCAACTGCGCCGCCATCCCCGAGAACCTGCTGGAGTCCGAGCTGTTCGGCTACGAGAAGGGCGCCTTCACGGGCGCCACCGGCCTGAAGCCCGGCCGCTTCGAACAGGCCGACGGCGGCACCCTGGTGCTGGACGAGGTGGGCGAGCTGCCCCTGGCCCTGCAGGGCAAGCTCCTGCGCGTGCTCCAGGAGCGCTGCGTGGACCGCCTGGGCGGGAGCCGGCCCATCCCCGTGGACGTCCGCCTCATCGCCCTCACCAACCGCAACCTCCAGGCCGAGGTGAAGGCCGGGCGCTTCCGCGAGGACCTCTACTACCGCCTGAACGTCATCCCTCTGGACCTGCCGCCCCTGCGGGACCGGCCGGGGGACCTGAGCCTCCTGGCCGCCCACTTCGCTGAGCGCTATGCCCGGGAGAACGAGCGCCCGGTGCCCGACCTCGCCCCCAGCTTCCACGCCGCCCTGACCCGCCATGGCTGGGCAGGCAACATCCGGGAGCTGGAGAACGTGATCCAGCGCTGCGTGGTGCTCAACCAGGGCCGGCGCCTCACCCAGCGGGATCTGAGCTGGCTGCTACCCCCGGAGGTCCTCCTGGGCCTGCCCGAAGACCCGCCCGACCCCTTCGCCGTCGAGCCCTACAACCAGGTCCGCCCAGCGGCGCTGCCGCCACCCGAGGCTGCACCCCTGCCCCCTGGGGCCGTGCTGGCTGATCCCCGGAAGCCCCTCGCTGGTGTGCCCATGGGCACCCCGGTGGTGCTTCCCCTGGGCCTCTCCCTGCCCGAGCTGGAGCGCTTCTGGCTGCTGTCCACCCTGAGCGCCCTGAAGGGCAACCGCACCCACTGCGCCGAGCAGCTCGACATCGCCCTCCGCACCGTGCGCAACAAGATCAACGAGTACAAGGTCGACGGCTTCGACATCCCCGTCAGCGTCAGGGGTTCGGAAGACCACTAGGCCCCAACAGGTCGCACGCTCAGGCCTCGGGCTCGCTGTGGGGCAAGTGGGCTTCCTGGAGCCGCGTGCGGACCCAGGCGGGGTTGGCGTCGTGGCGGTAGAAGGCGGCAGTGATCTCGGCGCCCAGCAGCAGGATGGCGCAGCTGTAGTAGAGGAACGTGAGGCCGGCCACGACGCCCAGCAGGGAGCCGTACATGATGCCCCAGGTCATGGTGTGCCGCAGGTAGACCCCGAAGCCCCACTGGGCCGTCCACCAGAGGGTCGTGGACACGGCAGCCCCCAGGAAGGCATGGCGGAACTTCACGTGGAGGCGGGGCAGGTGCTGCAGGACGATGGTGATGGTCACCAGTCCCAACAGCGGGCCGAGGTAGTGCATGAACTCGGTCTGCCGCACGGGCATGATCCGCCGCAGGACCCCACCGATGAGCAGGGCCAGGAACAGCACCATGGTCAGCAGACCGCCCACCAGGAAGACCAGCTGCCGCAGCAGGTGGTTCTTGCGGGTCTGGCGGTGCTTCTTGATGCGCAGACCAAACACGTGGGCCAGGCTGGTGTCCAGCTGGCTGATGCCCCAGTAGCTGCCGAAGAGCAGCACGATCCAGGACAGGCCCATGCCCCCCAGCTTCTGGCTGTTGGCGACGGCGTCGTAGAACAGCTCCCGGGGCAGGTAGGGGACGATCTCCTGGAGGGTGCGCAGGGTGCCGGGGCCGTAAGCCTTGCTGCCCAGGATGGCGCCCAGCAGGTTCAGGAGCAGCGTCGAGAGGGGCACCAGGCTCACGATGAGCCAAAAGCTGAGGCCCGCGGCGTAGCTTAGGCAGTCGTCCTTGTGGTACCGACTCAGCACATGAGCAATGAAGGCGCCCAGGCGGCCCAGGGGCGGCACCGCCCGGGCCACTTCCTCCCAGACGAGCTCAGCCAGGTCCAGGCCTCGCCGGCCGGCGGCTTGCAGGGCCCGGGCCACGCGCCAGATCTGCTCCGCGATGGCCTTCAGCGCAGCCAAGCGGGCCAGCAACCTGTCCAGCATCCTAGAACCGGACGGGATGCCGGGGCAGCAGGTACATCACCCAGGCCAGGGCCAGTCCGATGCCGATGAGGCCCGCCGCGTGCTTGAGGATCGAGGCCCGCGTGCGCTCCGGCCGCCGGGTCGGATGCAGCAGTCCCAGCACCAGGGAGATGCCCAGGCCCATGAGGACGAAGTGGATGACATGGCTCGACAGGAAACGCATGGAATTAGGCTATCAGCTGTCGGCTATCAGCTGTCAGCCAAAGCAGGGCCCGCCTTAGCCGATAGCTGACAGCTGACAGCCAACAGCCAACAGCCAAAGCAGGGCCTGCTTTAGCCGATAGCTGACAGCTGATAGCCGACAGCCCTAGGGTGCGACCTTTCTCGGAGCAGGCGCCCTCTTTCGCCGTGGCTTGGGAAGCATGGTGTCCACATAGGCCACCGTCAGCCGCCGCAGAACCTCCGAGGGCGCCATCCCTTGGGTCTCAGCCGCAGCAGCCAAGGCCGCCTTGAGGGCTCGAGGAGCCCGGAAGCTGATGTTCTCCACGGCCTCCCGCGCCTCCTCCTTCCGCGGACGACCCATCCTCACCTGGAGGGGCATCCCCCAACCCTCAGGGTGCGTCAGCAATGCCTCTGCCTCCGCAACACGGTCCTCCAGGGGTCTGGCTCGCTCCTCCAGGGGCATGTCCTGGACCCGTTCCATCAGCTGGCCCCAATCCAGATTCTCGCCCTTCTTCTTGGTCATCTTCCACCGCCCTTCTTCACATCAAGTTTTCGATATCGATGCCCCGTGACAGGCTCCAAGAGGCTTTTTCTACGATCCAGGATGTCGCACACCAGCTGGTAGCCCTTGCCCTCCACGACACCCTCCAGAATGAGCCGCCAGGGGTGAGTCTCACTCCGGTAGGCCGTAAAAGTGCCGCCTCGAATCAAGGCTTCGAAGGGTTCAGTTCCTAGTCCGTGTTTGTGCCGCAGCTTAGCCACCACGAAATCGGGCCAGACCAGGGTGGGCGCCATTCCCCTTGCCATCCCCGCCTCCTCAATAAGTGTGGGGCACTTTTGCGAAGACGCAATAGAAAGTGTGGGGCACTTTATTCGGGCTGTCAGCTATCGGCTATCAGCTGTCAGCCAAAGCGGGGGCTGACAGCTGTCGGCTATCAGCGATCAGCCAAAGCAGGGCCCCCCTTAGCCGATAGCCGATAGCCGATAGCCGATAGCTGATAGCTGATAGCTGATAGCTGATAGCTGATAGCTGATAGCTGATAGCCGATAGCCGACCGCCAACAGCCCAAAAAGCTACTGCGCCATCCCCGGGTTCTCCCGCGGGGGGTTGGGCGTGGACGCCACCGCGGGCTCCGGCCCCAGGGGCTCGGGCATGCGGGTCAGGGCCAGCTGGATGACTTCGTCCATGTGGCTCACGAGGTGGATGCTCAGCTGCTCGCGCACCTCGGCGGGGACGTCCTCCAGGTGCCGGGCATTCTCGCTGGGAATGAGCACGGCCTTGCGCCCGTGGCGGTGGGCGGCCAGGAGCTTTTCCTTGAGGCCACCGATGGGCAGGATCCGGCCCCGCAGGGTCAGCTCGCCGGTCATGGCCAGGTCGGCCCGGGCGGGGATGCCCGTCAGCACGGAGATGAGTGCCGTGGCCAGGGTGATGCCGGCGCTGGGACCGTCCTTGGGGATGGCACCCTCCGGCACGTGGACGTGGAGGTCCACCCGGTCCAGGAAGTCCGGCTTCAGGCCCAGCCGCTCGGCCCGGGCCCGCACGTAGCTGAGGGCCAGGTTGGCGCTCTCCTGCATCACCTCACCCAGCTTGCCCGTGAGCTTCAGGGTGCCCTTCCCCGGCAGGGCCGCGGCCTCGATGGTGAGCAGGTCGCCCCCGGTGGGGGTCCAGGCCAGGCCGTTGACGAGCCCCGGCGGGGCGGTGTCCTCGGGGCGGGTCTCCAGGATCTTTTCGGGGCCCAGCAGCCGGGGGATCCGGTCCACGGTGATGAGGGGATCGAAGGCCTCATCCGCCGCATCCGAGAGATGGGGCTGGAGGGTGTGCCGGGCCAGCTTGCGGAGGATGTTGGCGATCTCCCGCTCCAGCTGCCGCACGCCGGCTTCCCGGGTGTAGGACTGGACCAGCTTCTCCAGAGCCGCCGGCTCGAACTGCACGCCCAGGTCCTTCATGCCGTGGCCTTCCAGGGCCCGGGGCAGCAGGTGGCGCTCGGCGATGGCCAGCTTCTCCCGGGTGGTGTAGCCGCTCAGCTCGAGGATCTCAAGGCGGTCCTCCAGGGGCTCCGGAATATGGTGGCGCACGTTGGCCGTGGCCAGGAAGAGCACCTGGCTGAGGTCGAAGCCCACATCCAGGTAGTGGTCCTGGAAGGCCGCATTCTGCTCGGGATCCAGCACCTCCAGCAGCGCGCTGCTGGGGTCACCCCGGAAGTCCGAGGCCATCTTGTCAATCTCGTCCAGCAGCATGAGGGGGTTGCGGACCTTGGCCTTCTTCATCAGCGAGATGATGCGGCCCGGCATGGAGCCGATGTAGGTGCGGCGGTGGCCCCGGATCTCGGCCTCGTCCCGCACGCCGCCCAGAGACAGGCGCACGAAGGGGCGATTGAGGGCCCGGGCGATGCTGCGGGCCAGCGAGGTCTTGCCGACGCCGGGGGGGCCCACCAGACACAGGATGGGGCCGCGCAGGGGGGCGCGACCAGGCTCTCCCTCGGCGGGGGCCACTTGGCCGCTCAGGCGGGCCATGACGGCGAGGTGCTCCAGGATGCGGGCCTTGATCTTGTCCAGGCCGGCGTGGTCCTCGTCCAGCACCTGCTCGGCCTGCAGGAGGTCCAGGCGCTCCGCGGCCATGGCCTGCCAGGGCACGGCCAGCAGCCAGTCCAGGTAGGTGCGGCTCACGGTGGCTTCGGCGCTCTGTGGGGGCATGGCCTCCAGGCGCTCCAGCTCCTCCAGGGCCTTGGCCTTGGCCTCGGCGGTCATGCCGGCGGCCTCGATCTGGTCCTTCAGGCGGGTGGCTTCGTCCTTCTCTTCCTTCTTGCCCAGCTCCTGCTGGATGACGCGCATCTTCTCGTTCAGGACGTACTGCTTGTGGTCCTGGTCCAGGCGTTGGCGGGTCTTTTCGTCGAGGGTGCGGTCCACCTCAGAGCGGGCGGTGTCCAGCTCCAGCAGCTGCAGGAGGGCTTCCAGCCGCAGTGGCACTTCCAGGCACTCCAGGATGGCCTGCTTCTGGCGGACTTCGGCGGGGACCAGGCCGGCCACAGTGTCGATGGCCTTGCCCAGGGGCAGCTCCCGGATCTGGTCCATGCTCAGCAGCCGGGAGGCATCCGGGTTGCGGCCCAGGAAGGCCTCCACAGCCTGGTAGAAGGGACCCAGGGGAGGCGCAGCCGCGAGGGCAGGCTCCGGCAGCAGGTACGCTTCGGCCTGGATGACCTCGCCGCTGTCGTCGTAGCCCTCCAGGGCCACGCGGGCGATGCCCTTGACCCCCACCTTGTAGAAGTCCTTGGGCAGGGCGATGACGGACTCCACCAGGGCCAGGGTGCCCACGGCGTAGAGGTCTGCCAGGGCGGGGGTCTCCACCTTGGCATCCCGCTGGGTGAGCATGAGCAGGTGGTCACCGGCCTTGATGGCCAGCTCCAGGGTCTTCACCGAGGCCGCCCGCCCCACCACGAAGGGCACGCGGGCCCCCGGGAAGAGCACCATGTCCCGGATGGGGATGGCAGGCAGGGTCAGCGTCTTGGGTTGCGCCATGGGCGGGGCCTGGCCTAGCCTGCGGCGGAGACGGGATGGGACGGGAGGCCCATCACCTCCTCGACCTTCTGGCGGGTGATGCGCAGGGTCTCGCGGGTGGTGCGCTTGTCGCTGGGCAGCTCATACATGGGCTCGAGCAGGATCTGCTCCACCAGGCTGCGCAGGCCGCGGGCCCCCAGCTTGCGGGTGAGGGCCTGCTCGGCGATGGCGGCGATGGCGCCCTCGTCGAAGCTCAGGTCCACATCGTCCATGTCGAAGAGCTTCACGAACTGCTTGGTGATGGCGTTCTTGGGCTGGGTGAGAATGGCCACCAGGGCCTCCCGGTCCAGGGGCGTGAGGCCGGCGACCACGGGGAGGCGACCCACCAGCTCGGGGATGAGGCCGAACTTGATGATGTCCTCGGGCTCCACCAGGCGCAGCAGGTTCTCCTTGTCGTCCTTGGAGGAGGGGGTGGAGCCGAAGCCCACGGCCTTGGCCCGGATGCGCTGCTTGATGATGTCGTCGATGCCCACGAAGGCGCCGCCGCAGATGAACAGGATGTTGCTGGTGTCCAGCTGGATGAACTCCTGGTGGGGGTGCTTGCGCCCACCCTGGGGGGGCACGTTGGCCACGGTGCCTTCCACCAGCTTGAGCAGGGCCTGCTGCACGCCCTCACCGCTCACATCGCGGGTGATGCTGGGGTTCTCGCTCTTGCGGCCCACCTTGTCGATCTCGTCGATGAAGACGATGCCCCGCTGGGCGCGCTCCACGTCGTAGTTGGCGGCCTGGAGCAGCTTGGTGAGGATGTTCTCCACGTCCTCGCCCACGTAGCCAGCTTCCGTGAGGGTGGTGGCATCGGCCATGGCCAGGGGCACATCCAGGAAGCGGGCCAGGGTCTGGGCCAGCAGGGTCTTGCCGGTGCCGGTGGGCCCCAGCAGCAGGATGTTGCTCTTGGACAGCTCAACCTCGGTGGCACCCAGGGCCTTGCGGGGGGTGAGGATGCGCTTGTAGTGGTTGTAGACCGCAACACTCAGGCGCTTCTTGGCGGCCTCCTGGCCGATGACGTAGTCGTCGAGGAAGCCCTTGATCTCCTTGGGCCGGCTGAGGCGGGCCTCGTGCTTGCCCAGGGGCTTGCCCTGGCGGCTCATGCGCAGCTGGAGCTGACCCGCTTCCAGGCACTCGTTGCAGATGAAGGCCTCGGGACCCGCCAGAAGCTGCTCAACCTCGTGCGGCTCTTTGCCGCAGAAGGAGCATTTCTGTTCGCGCTTGTACTTATTCATGAAGCAGTCCCCTCCTGGGGCGGGTCTAGGCTACATCGTGAATGGTCTTGAGGGCCAGAACTTCAAACCTGCGGGCCCCGGCGGGAATCTGCACCCGGACTTCGCTGCCCTCTTCCTGTCCCACCAGCGCCATGCCGATGGGGGAGCTAATGCTGAGATGCTGCGGATGGCCATCCAGTTCCTCAGGGAGGACCAGGGTGTAGGTAAATTCCTGATCGGAGTCCAGATCGAGGATCGTAACTTTGGAGCCGTAGGCCGCCCGGGTCGTGGGCAGGCGGCTGATGTCCAGGCTGGCCACCTCGGCGATGCGCTTCTCCAGGGTCACCATCTTGTTCTGGTACATGTCCCGTTTGGCCAGGGCCTGCTCGTACTCGGCGTTCTCCGACAGGTCGCCCTGGCCGGCGGCGCGGGCGATCTCCTGGGGGATCTCGACCAGCAGGGCCTGCTTAATCGCCTTGAGTTCCATCTCGAGCTTGACGAGTACGTGCTTGGGCATGGGAGCTTCCGTGGGAAGGGTCAAAAAAAAGGCGGGCCGAGGGGCCCGGTCAGTCAGGAGAGGTTGAAATCGATTCTACCCACTCCTGGGGCGGAAGCGGAGCGGGAAGGGGATTCCCCTCCCCGGGGCGGGTCTTGAACCGGCGGTGCATCCAGAACCACCAGCGGGGGTCCCGGTGGATCTGCTCCTCCAGGCGGGTGGTCATGAGCTGGGTGGCCACCCAGGCGTCCCGGGCCTGATCCCCCGTCACGGGGACGTGGAAGGGGGGCTCGAAGCGCACGGTGAAGGTGCCGTCCCCGTTGGGCCAGCTCCACACGGGCAGAATCGGCAGACCAGAGCGGGCCGCCAGGCTGCCGGCAGCGGCGTGGGTGGAGGCCCACTGGCCCAGGAACTGCACCCACACCCCAGTGGTAAGGGCGTCCTGATCCAGGAGGAAGGCCACGCCCCGACCGGCCTTGAGGGCCCTGAGGGTGTCCCGCATGGCCCCGGCCTTGGGGATGATCCGGTTGCCAAACCGGGTGCGGAACTCCGCAAGGATGGGCTCCAGCAGGGCATTGTCCAGCTCCCGGCCGATGCCGTCCACCGTGCGGCCCCGCAGGCTCTGGATGAGGCCGATGGCCTCCCAGTGGCCGTAGTGGGCCGTCAGCTGGATGAAGCCCCGGCCCTCCGCCTTGGCGGCATCGTAGTGCTCCAGGCCTTCCACGCGGATCCAGCGCTCGATCTCTTCGGGGCTGGCCCGGCGTAACCTCGGCAGGCTCAGGAAGAGTGATCCAAAGTGCCGGAAGCAGGTGCGGGCGAGGGTCCGGGTCTGGGCCTCATCGAGGCCCAGGTCCGCCTGGCGGAGGTTGTCCCGGACCACCCGGCGGTGCCGGGGATCAATCAGATAAAAGAAGAGGCCCGCGGCTTCCCCAAGGGTCTGCACCGTGGTCCAGGGGAGGTAGCCCAGGACCCCGTCCAGCAGGCGGAAGGCGCCAAATTCCAGGCGGTGCCTGAGGCTGGGTGCGGCGGCAGGGGTCATGAACCACTAAAAAAGGGGCGCCTCGGGTTCGAGGCGCTGGCCCCCCAGTTTACCAGGATCCGGAGCGGGGCCCATTTGCCCAGAGTTCCCCCCAGGCCTCAGGCTCGGGCCAGGGGCATGGTCATGCAGCGGGGGCCACCCCGGGCCCGGCTCAGCTCCCCGGCCTCGATCTGGATCAGCCGCTTCCGCCCATCCAGCAGGTCCAGGCCCGGGTCCGCCAGCACCTCGGCAGCGCTCTGCACCCGGTAGCCCGCCCGGTCCAGGGCCTCGGCGGTGGCGATGTTGCGGCCATAGCTGGTGATGACCCCCGGCGCCAGGCAGAAGGCATTGGCCCCGTCCGTCCATTGCTCCCGCTGCTGCATGATCAGGTCATTCCCGCCGCAGAAGATGGGCTGCAGGTCGATGCCCAGGTCCCGGAGCACCTGCAGCAGGCCCGGCTGGGTGCTCATGCGCAGCTCGGGATGGCGCAGGTCGATGCGGGTGACATTCAGCAGCTCCCGGCTGCCCGGGACGAAGTAGGGGGGGTACACCAGGCACTCGTCCTCGCTGATGCGGGTAAAGATCGTGTCCAAGTGCATGGCACTGCGCTTTTTGGGCATGAGCACCATGAGCAGGTGGTCGAAGCTGTCCGGGTTCCCCGCCCGGTGGGCCCGCAGGCGCTCCGCCAGCAGGTGGACGGCATCGGCCTGGGTGCGCTCACTGCAGCCCACCGCCAGCACCCGGCGGCTGAGCACCAGGACGTCCCCGCCCTCCAGGCTCACCGGGGCCTTGATGTCCCCCCGGATCAGGGGCGTCACCTGGTCGAACCAGCGCTCCTGGTCGGTGTGCTGCCGCAGGCGGGGGTGGTGGCGGAAGACATAGCTGAGGATCAGCGGTTCCCGCTCCCGGGCCCAGGTGGCCATGGAGTTCACGGTGTACCCGGCCCCCACCACCGAGGCCGGGTCCCGCATGAACAGGAGGTTGGGGATGGGCCGCACCCGATAGTCGAACTCCTGCTCCCAGTGGGTGTGGGCCGGCGGATCCGCCCAGAGCAGGCCGCCGATGACGCTGCGGGCAGCCTGGGCCGGGTCCATGGCCCCCAGGGCCTCGCAGGTCGCCGCCGGCAGGCCCGTGAGCTGCCCCAGGTCCGCCACAAAGGCGGCCTGGACGCCCTCCACCTGCAGGGCCTCGATGAAGAGGTCCTGGATGTCCAGCACCTCATCGGCCACCCGGGCCAGCACCTGCCGGAACACCCCGTGCTCCTGCCGGGCCAGGTCGCCGTGGAGGATGTCGTCGAAGAGCAGCTTCTCCATCATCCCGGGGACCATCCGGTCGATCTCGGGCCCCGGATCGTGCACCACCACCTGCCGGAGTCGGGCGGTTTCAGAGAAGACCGATAGCTGGATGGGCTGCATGGGACCTCGGGTCTGCGGACGCGGGAGGTTAGCATAAAACCCGCATCCAGGCTGCATCTGCGCACGCTGTTGACCTTGCGGTGCCATATTCTTTACCGATTTAGTCGGATATTTTCCTTGAACGCACCCCCATGCCGCCTTAGCCTGGATATTCACAGAGAAGCCCCGGGGCGATTCCCCGCATATGGAGGCACCATGACCGCATTTGTTACCCAGCCCGCACCCGACTTCAAGGCCGACGCCCTCGTCGACGGCCAGTTCAAGCAGGTCTCCCTGTCCGACTACAAGGGCAAGAAGGTCGTCCTCTTCTTCTACCCCCTCGACTTCACCTTCGTCTGCCCCACCGAGATCCTGGCCTTTGCCGACGCCGCCAAGGAGTTCGAGGCCCGCAACACCCAGGTCATCGGCGTGAGCGTCGACTCCAAGTTCAGCCACGCAGCCTGGGTCAACACCCCCCGCAAGGAAGGCGGCATCCACGGCGTCACCTTCCCCCTGGTGTCCGACCTGAACAAGACCATCGCCGCTGACTACGGCGTGCTGCTGCCCATCGGCATCAGCCTGCGCGGCCTGTTCATCATCAACAAGGACGGCATCCTGAAGCACATCACCGTGAACCACAACGACCTGGGCCGCAACGTCGAGGAAGTCCTCCGCGTCCTGGACGCCGTCGACTTCAGCGAAGAGCACGGCGAAGTCTGCCCCGCCAACTGGGCCAAGGGCAAGAAGGCGATGAAGCCGAGTGCCGACGGCCTCAAGGCCTATGTGGCCGGCTGAACCAACAAGCAACCACAAAGCGGGCGCCAAAAGGCGCCCGCTTCGTTTGTTAGGGGGCTGAATGGCCGGAGGCCATGACCATCCGACCGCAGCGCAGCGTAGGGAGGATAGGGCCGCATCGGCGCAGCCGATGGCGGGGGCGCAGCCCCGAGGACCGGAGGTCCGAGCCAGGCCGAGTGCCGACGGCCTGAAGGCCTATGTAGCAGGCTGAATCTAGGATTGACCACAACAGCGGGCGCCAATCGGCGCCCGCTGCTTATGTTGGGGGGCTGAATCGCCGCAGGCCATGACCATCCGACTAAAGCGCAGCGGAAGGAGGATAGGACGGAATCCGCGCAGCGGATTGCCGCCCCGAAGGGGTGAGGACCGGAGGTCCGAATCAGGCCGAGTACGGTACCCCTGAAGGCCTA
>CAITBU010000186.1 GCA_903890595.1 uncultured Holophagaceae bacterium
AGTTCTGGGGGCCCGGTCAGGGCGAAAAGGGGGTTTCGAACTTCAAAAGAGGCGGAGACCGGGGGTCGCCTACGAGCACGAAGGAATTACCCTACCACACTGGTCAGGAATTAGCCAGCCTTGCGGTCACTTCGGCCAGGGGCCAGGTCTCCTGCTCGCCGGTGGCCATGTGCTTGACGGCCACGGTGCCTGTTTCCAGCTCCCCGTCCCCCAGGATCAGGACGGTCTGGATGCCCAGGCGGTTGGCGGAGGCCAGGGCCTTCTTCAGGGCACCGCCGCGGGTCTCCAGCTGCAGGGCCACGCCGGCCTCCCAGAGGCTGCGGGCCAGCTTCAGGGCCTCGGTGGCCGCCCGCTCGCCCAGGGGCACCAGCAGGGCCGGGGCCTGGCGCGGGGCCTCACCGCGCACCTGCTGGAGGACCATGGCCAGCCGGTCCAGGCCGATGGCCCAGCCAAAGGCCGGCACGTCCGGGCCACCCAGCTGCTTCACCAGGCCGTCGTAGCGGCCGCCCCCCAGGAGGGCGCTCTGGGCCCCCAGGTCCGAGCTGAGCACCTCGAAGGCCGTGCGGGTGTAGTAGTCCAGGCCGCGCACCAGGCGGGGATCCTCGGTGAAGGGGATGCCCAGATCTGTGAGCAGGGCCTTCAGGCGGGCATGGTGCCGGGCCGATGCCTCATCCAAGTGGTCGGTAAGGATGGGGTGCCCCTCGAGCGCCTGCTGGCACTTCACATTCTTGCAATCCAGCACGCGCAGCGGGTTGGATTGCAAGCGGCGGTGACAGTCCTCGCAGAACTGGTCTGCCCGCTGGGCGAAGAAGGCCCGGATGGCGGCATGAAAGGCGGGGCGGGACTCGGGCGTGCCCACGCTGTTGATGGAGAAGACCAGGTGCTTGAGGCCCAGCTCCGTGAGGAAGCTGTGGAGCATGAGCAGGCTCTCGGCCTCGCTCTCGGGGGTCGCCACGCCGAAGCTCTCGGCCCCGATCTGGTAGAACTGCCGGTAGCGGCCGGTCTGCATGCGCTCGTAGCGGAACTGGGGGCCGATGTAGTAGAGCAGCACCGGATCGGCGTTGATGAGCAGCTTGTGCTGGATGGCCGCCCGCACCACGCCGGCGGTGTTCTCGGGGCGCATGACCACCTCGCGGCCGCCCTTGTCCGTGAACTGGTACATCTCCTTGTTCACGATGTCGGAGCTCTCGCCCACGCTGCGCTTGAAGACGTCCAGCTCTTCCAGGATCGGGGTGCGGATCTCGCCATAGCCATGGCGCCCGAAGACGCGCCGGGCCGTTTCCTCGATATGCTGGAACCAGCGAAGCTCCGCCCCGAAGAGATCCCGCATTCCTTTCACCGACTGGGCCATGATCCGACTCCTGAGACTGCTGACACTGGCAACCTTCAGCCTACTGTCTTGGGCCCAGGTTCCCAAACCCGTCCCTGCGCCGCGCCTCCGGGTCATGCTGGACCCCGGCCACGGCGGCGACGACGGCGGTGCCCGGGGGCCCCGGGGCCTCAAGGAGAAGACCGCTGCCCTGGAGCTGAGTCGGGCCGTGGCCCTGCGCCTGCAGGCCGCCGGCTTCGAAGCCCTGGCCACCCGCGAGGGGGACACGCTCATCCCCCTCTGGGACCGGGCTCGCGCAGCCAACGCCCAGGGAGCTGACCTCTTCATCAGCCTCCACCTCAACGCCGCCCGGGCCAAGTCCGCCCGGGGCTCCGAGGTCTTCTTTCTGAGCCTAGGGAAGGGGGATGACCCAGAGGTCGTCGCCCTGGAGAACGCTCAGGCCGGGGCGCCTCCGGAGGCGGAGGGCGTGGTGGCCAGCATCCTGGAGGACTTGGCGCAGAAGGCCTTCCTGCAGGACTCGGAGCGACTGGCCCTGGCCATCCAGGCCCAGCTGAACCGCCTGGCGGGTATCAAGCAGCGGGGCGTCAAGCAGGCCCCCTTCATCGTCTTGCGAGGCGCCGCCATGCCCGCCGTGCTGGTGGAGGTGGCCTTCATCTCC
>CAITBU010000187.1 GCA_903890595.1 uncultured Holophagaceae bacterium
CCTCGGAGGCCGTGCGGCGATGGATGTCCTCCCCCGCCTCGAAGGCCGCCAGCAGCACGGGATCCTGGGCCAGGGCCGCCGCCACCCGCAGCTCAATCTGGCTGTAGTCCGCATCCAGCAGCACCCAGCCGGGCTCCGGCACGAAGGCCCCCCGGATGGCCCTGCCCTCTTCGGTGCGGATGGGGATGTTCTGCAAGTTGGGGTCGCTGGAGGCCAGCCGGCCCGAGGCCACCGCCGCCTGGTGCAGGCGGGTGTGCACCCGCCCCGTGCCGGGGTTCAGCATCTGCGGCAGCGCCTCCACGTAGGTGCCCAGCAGCTTCACCATCTGCCGGTGCCGCAGCAGCTCCCGGGCGATGTCTGCGCCCTGGGTCTCCGCCAGCTCCTGGAGCACATCTTCGTCCGTGCTGGGGGCCTTGGTCTTGCCCGTAAACTTCACCGGCTTGTACCCCAGCTTGCCGAAGAGGATGCCCCCCAGCTGGGCCGGACTGTTGAGGTTGAAGGGCTCACCGGCCAGCTCCAGTACCCGGGTCTCGGCCCGCTTGCGCTCGCCATGCATCTGCTCCGCCAGGCGGGCCAGCACTGCGGTGTCCAGGCGGATGCCGTGGCCCTCCAGGGCCGCCAGCGCCTCCACCAGGGGCAGGTCGACCTCTTCGTAGAGGCGCTTGAGGCGGTCGTCCGTCAGCAATGTGCGGAGCTTGTCGCAGAGCTGCAGGGCCAGGTCCGCATCCTCAGCGGCGTACTGCACGGCCTGGGTGAAGTCCGCCTCATCAAAGCGCTTCTGGCCTTTGCCCTTCCCCACCAGCTCCTCGAAGGCGATGGGCCGCACGTCCAGATGCCGTGAGGACAGGTCATCCAGGTTGTGGCGCACGCCGCTCTCCACCAGGAAGCTGAGCACCATGCTGTCGTCCACCAGGCCCGCTACCGGCAGGCCATGGCGGGTGAGGACCTGGAAGTCGTACTTGAGGTTCTGGCCGCACTTGCCCACAGACGGATCCGCCAGCAGCGGCCCCAGGAGGGCGGCGACCCCGGCGAAGGGCAGGTTCCGGGGATCCAGGTGGGGTGCCAGCTCCTGGAAGAAGGCCCGGGGCTCGCCCCGCAGGTCCAGCAGGCTGTCCGGCAGGCCGCTCTCAGGGAGCAGACCCGGCAAGGCGCCCGCCGTATCCGCCGAGGCCGGCAGCAGGTGCGCCAGGGGCACGTAGAGGCCCTCGTTGGGCGTCCAGGCCAAGCTCAGGCCCACCATGTGGCCCCGGGTGGGATCCAGGCTGGTGGTCTCGGTGTCCAGGCCAAAGCGACCGGCGGCCCGGCAGGCGGCTACCGCTGCTTCCACATCCGCCAGAGAGGCGGCAGCGCGGTAGGTCCGCACACTGCCCGCTTCCTGGGCGCTCTGGGTGAACTCCTTGGTGAGCCCCTGGAAGCCCAGGGCCTTGAAGGTCTCCCGGGCCTTGGCCTCATCCACGCCGGGATAGGCCAGGTCAGCCGGGTGCAGGGGCAGGCTCAGGTCGGTCACCACCGTGACGAGGCGCTTGGTGAGGTCCAGCCAGGGGGCCGCCGTCTCCAGGCCCTCCCGCTGGCGGGGCTTGAGGTCGGCCTTGGCGGCGAGCACGCCCGCCAGGCTGCCGTGCTGCTCCAGCAGCAGGGCGGCACCCTTCTCGCCGATGCCCGGAACTCCCTTGACGTTGTCCGAGGCATCGCCCACCAGGGTGAGGAAGTCCACCACCTGCTCGGGCCACACACCCATGCGTTCCTTCACGCTGGCCCGGTCGTGCCAGATCTCGCCGTCCTTGGTGTTGAGCACCTGGATGTGGAGGTCGTCGTCCACCAGCTGCAGCAGGTCCTTGTCGGGGCTCACGATGACTGAGGGCAGGCCGTGGGCGGCGGACTCCCGGGCCAAGGTCGCCAGCACATCGTCGGCCTCGTAGCCGTGCAGCTCCACGATGGGGATGGAGAGGGCCTCCACCAGCTGGCGGATCATGGGGATCTGCGGCCGCAGGTCCTCGGGCATCTCGGCGCGGTTGGCCTTGTACTCGGGATAAATAATGTGCCGGAAGGTGGGCTCCGGCGTGTCAAAGACGCAGGCCAGGTGCGTGGGCTTGTGCTTCTCCAGCAGCTGGAGGACCAGCCGCGTGAAGGTGTACGCCGCCCCATTCTTCAGCCGGGGATTGGCGAAGTAGGCGCGAAAAATAAACGCGAAGGTGTCGATGAGGTAGAGGCGGTCTTCAGACATGTCCCCAGTCTGGCAGGGCCGCCGGGATTCAGGTCACCGGGGGCAGCCGTCGATACGATTGCATCCCAAACCAGGAGAATCCCATGCGCAACCGCCTTCTGATGCCTGTCTTTGCAATGATCCTGGCCCTGCCCATGGGTGCCCAGCCTGCGGAAAAGGCCAAGGCCGAGGCCCTGGTGAAGGAGGGGATTGCGTTCCTGAAGGCCAGCGGCAAGGACGCCTTTATTGGAGAGGTCCACAAGGGCTCGGGCCGCTTCCATGCCAAGCCCGGCAACCCCCTCTACCTCTTCGTCTACGACCTGAATGGCGTGGTGCTGGCCCATGGCGCCGAGGCCAACCTGCTGGGCGTAAACCGATTGAACGTCAAAGACCCGGACGGCAAGCAGTACATCAAGGACCTCCTGGCCGTGGGCCAGAAGAAGGGCGGCGGCTGGTCCGACTACAAGCGCATGAACCCCGACACCCGCAAGATCGAGCAGAAGACCTCGTTCTGCCTGGCCGACAACGGCATCGTCGTGGGCTGCGGGATCTACAAGTAGCTCAGTGCATCCGATACGATCGGCGGAGGAACCACTCCCACCAGGCGGCGGGCAGCAGGGCCTTGAGCTTGGCCGCCCAGAAGGCGTCCTTGCCGATGACCACCCGGCGGGGCGGGCGCCCCGCATTCAGGGCGTTGACGATCTGCCGGGCGCAGGGCTCGGCGTCCAGGGCGAAGCGCTCGGCCCGCTCCTTCCGCACCTGCAGATGCTTGGCCACGACCTGCTCGTAGGGCGTGCCCTGGGCCCGCTCCGGCAGGTCACCCCAGACCCGGGCCAGGGTCTCCCGGAAGGCTGTGCGGATGGCGCCGGGCTCCACCAGGATCACCGCTACCTCCCGGCCCACCTCCAGGCGCAGGGTCTCAGCCAGAGCCACCACCGCATGCTTGGAAGCGTTGTAGGCCCCGGCCAGGGGAATGGAGAGCCGACCCAGCATGGAGGCCACCTGGACGATGCGCGCGCCGGGCTCCCGCCGCAGCAGGGGCAGAAAGGCGTTGGTCACTCGGTGCAGGCCGATGACATTGGTCTCGAACTGGGTGCGCAGCTCCTCCGGCCGCAGCAGCTCCAGGGGCCCCACCTGGCCGTAGCCCGCATTGTTCACCAGGGCCTTGAGGCGCAGGTCGGCACAGGCGGCAGCAGCAGCCGCCACGCTGTCCCCGTCCGTCACATCCAGGGCCAGCACCCGCAGGTCTTCGCCCGACGGCAGGTCCACCAGGTCCTCCAGGCGGCGCGCCGTGGCCACCACGCCCCACCCCGCCAGCCGGCAGAGGGGCACCAGGGCCCGCCCAATGCCCGTCGAACACCCAGTGATGAGGACCCAGTTGCGCATAGCTTTTTATCTTTTCACGAAATGAGAATCAGGGCGCTGGCAGCGCCCTGATTCTCCTAGGCCGCCTGCGGCGGGAAAGACGTTAGGCAACCAACGCCAACAAACCCACCAGCCAGAAGCTGAAGTCCACGCTCAGCTCGAAGCGGGTGCGGCCTGTGGTGAAGCGCTCGTGGAAGAGCCAGAGGTAGAGCATGGGATAGGCGGCGCAGAGCACCAGCACCAGCGCCACTGCCAGAGGATGGCCGTGGTGCTGGGTGCGGAAGGTGAGCCAGAGGGTGCCCGCCAGCAGGGTGCCCAGCAGGGCCACCAGGATGACTTTGGTGGTGCGCTTGCCCAGGAAGATGGGCAGGGTCTCCTTGCCCACGATCTGGTCGTTCTGCATGTCCCGGATCTCGTAGATCACCGTCCGCACAAAGGCCAGGGTGCCCACCAGGAACATGGCACCGAAGGCCCGCAAGTCAAAGGCACCGCCCTCCTGCCACAGGGGGAGGATGATGGCCACCGAGGCCAGGGCCAGGGCCACCATCACGTCCTTGGAGCCGGGAATGGCCCGCAGGCTGAAGGTGCGGGAGCCGATCTGGAAGCGATGCTTGTAGAGGGCGCCCAGTGCCGCAGCCCCCGCTACCACAACCAACACTTTGGGACCCAAGCTCGCCGCCAGAATCAGCGTCAGCAGGGTGGCCACGGCCGCGGAGATCAGGAGGATGCTCCGGTTGCGCTCCAGGAACCGGGCCCGGGCCGGGCCCTTGGCCCCCAGGCCCAGGGGATCCAGGAAGGGACTGAACAGGTACATGGCGATGACGTAGGTGGCTGTCAGCACCGGGTAGCGCCAGCCCAAGGGCAGACCCAACCAGGTGTGAGCGCCCAGAGTCATGAGGCCAGCACCCACGGCCATGAGGGCCGAGCTGCCAAAGGCCGCCTGCAGGAAGCTGCGCCAGCGGCTGGGGCCGTCGCCCAGCTGCTCCAGCACATCCACCACCTCGTCCACCAGCCAGGTGGGCGTGGAAGCGCCGGCCAGCACGCCCACGGTCTCACGTCCCGTGAAGCCGCTCAGGTCCAGCTCTGCCGCCGTCTCCAGGTACTGCACGGGCTTGCCGTGCTGCCGGGCCAGCTCCGCCAGGTGCTTGGTGTTGCTGGAGGCCTTGCCGCCCACCACGATCACCGCGTCCACGGTGCGGGCCAGGCGCTCGGCCTCCTCCTGCCGGGTCCAGGTGTCTTCGCAGATGGTGTTCTCGAAGACCGCATCGCCGGCCCGGCTGCGCAGGTAGTCGCTGATCTCGTGGTAGTCCTTCACCGTGAAGGTGGTCTGGGCCACCACCAGCACCTTTTTGAGCTGTTCGTCCGTGAGGGTCTCGGCCTCGCCCATGTTGGCGATGATCTGGCTGCCGTGCTCCGCAAAGCTGCGGTGGGCCACACTCTCGGCGTGCCCGTGGGTGCCCAGGATGACCGTGAAGTAGCCCTTGGGGCTCCACTTCTTGATCTTGTGGTGGACCTTGGCCACCTCGGGGCAGGTGGCGTTGACGATCTTCAGCTCGCCCCGGGCCTGGCGCTCCTTGAGGCCCCGCAGGTCCTGGATGGGGATGCCGTGGGCGCGGATCACCACCGTGCCGTCCCGCACCATCGCGGGCGACTCGGCCACGGCCACGCCCCGCTTGCCGATGAGGTCCAGGGCCTGGGGGTTGTGGATGAGCGGCCCCAGCGTCTGCACCGGACGCCCATCGTTGCGCACCGACGCCTCCAGCACCGCATCCATGGCGCGCTTGACGCCCCAGCAGAAGCCTGCGGTCTTGGCGACGATCACCTTCATGGAGTCCCCGGAATCCCGACCTGTTTGGTCAGGTAATCATCATAGCCGCCTCGGGGGGCGAGTGCGTCGCGGACCGCTGGCGAGGAGACTCCGAGTGCTTCGACTCCCCCCAGGAAGGTCGCCGAAGAAATGAATCTTCAGTCCTTCAGGCGGCCTTCAGGTTCCAGATTTTTTCTTGGTCGACCATACATAAATATCTTTATTTTGTATTTTTATAAAAATTTTGGACAAAATTTTTTAGGGATTTCCTTTCCCACTTGGCGATCCATCCTTGGGGTTCCCCCTCACGCCACCGTCCGCGGCATCTGCGGATTCCCAGGGATCCCCCTCCCATGGAGTAGCCATGTCTCCGTCTGCCCTTCTCAGGGTTATCACTGCCTGCGTCCTCCTAAGCACAGCCACCCTCCACGCCCAGAGCTACCAGACCTCGTTCAGCGACGTGAAGTTCGACCGCGCCAAAGGACCCGCCACCTTCACCGCCGGCATCGAAGTCGATGCGGCTTCGGGCGCGGCGAGCATAAACCTGCCCTTCGGCCCGGGCATCGGCGAGCGGGGCCTAAAGTTCCGGCCCGTCCTGTCCATGCGCATGGCGCCCCAGCTGGGCATCAGCTCGGCAGATGAGAACTATGTGCTGATGACCAACCCGGCCTCGGGCCATCAGACCTTGGCCACGACAACAGTTGACACCCTCTACCAGCGCTCCTCCGGCAGTGCATCCTTCTCACCCGGCAGCCTGGATTTAGGCACCATGGTGAGCCATTTCGACCAACGCAAGACCACCTACAGCCTGCCAGGTGGCGGTGGAGGTCGCGTGCTCGGTCAGGTGCCGGCTGGGCTCGGCGCAAACGAGGTCCAATCCCTGCTCGCCAGGTTTGGCCTCAGTGCCACCGATACCATTGGCTACGCCCCAGGCTCGACTTCTCGATCCATCAAAACACCCCTCATTCAGATGGGGTCGGACGGCAGCTTGGTGGTCGGTCTTCGCACCGCCGGGTCTCCGGGTCAGGTAACCGATGAGGTCTCCGCCGACATTCAGGACTATCCCAGCAGTATCTATCGATGGGACTTCCCCCGGAGAATGCTGGTCATCCAGGGCGAAGTGGCCTACGAATTTCACTACGTAAACCACAGCTACATGACGCTCACAATTCCCTATCTGGCCATTAGTCAGAAGACGCAACTCTACAGCGGCCATTATCTGCTTACCAAGATCCGGAACAAGTTCGGCGAGCGCATTGATTTCACCTACAATGCGGACGGAATCGGGTACATCGCGAGCTGGAGCACCAAGCCCACCGTAAGGATTTGCGTACAGAAGGTGGGCCAAGTCGCCATCTCAACGGGACAGCCTTCCCTGAACAACAGTGTTGTCCCAGTCACCAGCGCCTTTCAGATCCGAGTCAGTTACGAGGGCGTCAGCCAGCCAATATCGAGTTACCTCCTAGAAGTCTCAAACCCGGAGGGTGGGTTACTCCCACCGCCGGTGGGGGGTGCGCCCGACAGCCCACCAGCGGCCACCGGGACCAACGGTGTAAAGACGCTGGACTTCGTTGGCTTTGATACAGCCATGCAGTCCATCCAGCCCATCCGGGTGGTCCAGGAGATATCCAGCGAGCAGATGACCTTCTCCTATGGCCTCGGCCCGACGACCACCTGGGGATACGGCACCATCTCCCCCACGGTCCTGAGCGGCATTACTTTCCCAACCCGCACCGTGAGCCTGGTCTGGCAGCCCTATCCCTTCCGCATGAACTACAGCGCCGAGGGGGGGGGCGGCATGGTCAGCAGCAGTGCGCCAGGGCGTCCAGCTTATGGCTATGGGGTCACGGCCATCCAGGACTCAGACAGCACTCAGACCCGGGTAACCACGCACAAGCGGGTGGTACCCACCTCCAACTGGTCCGGCCTGCCGTTGGGCTACGCGCCTCCCGACCAGTGGGTGGGCACCACCTTCTACGACGCCATCACCCACCCGGACGGGACGACCAGCGTGCATCGCTTCGTGGAGCCCACCAACGCAGTGGGAGACTCCCTCCAGACGCTGGCCTTTATCAAGACCCTGGAACGGGAGGTCCGCTACTACGC
>CAITBU010000188.1 GCA_903890595.1 uncultured Holophagaceae bacterium
CAGGCGATCGGGGGTCCAGGCGTGGTCCGAGGTGCAGTGCACGGGCTGGACACTGGCCACCACGCCCTGCTTTCCGAAGCGGGCGGCGTCCTCGGCGGTGACGATCTGGGCGTGCTCGATGCGGGGGGGCAGCTCGCTCCGGCCCTTCTTGGCGGCCTGGGCCAGCAGGTCCAGGGCTGAGCGGTTGGCCGCATCCCCGATGGCGTGGATGGCGGGCTGGTAGCCGGCCCGCAGGGTGAGCGCCACGTCCCGGGCCACCTTGGTGGGGGGCGTGGCCCACAGCCCCAGGGCGCCAGCCTCGTCGGCGTAGGGTGCCAGTAGGCGGGCGCCCCGGCTGCCCAGGGCCCCGTCCATGAAGAACTTCACGCCCTGCACCTGGAAGAAGGAGAGCTGCTTGGCCCGGGGCCGCTTCAGCTCCCGCAGCATGAGGGCATGGTCGTGGCCCAGGTAGGCGAAGACCCGGATGGGCAGGGCATTTGCGGTGGCCAGGCGGCGGTAGGCAGCCAGGCCCACGGCATCGATGCCCATGTCGGCCACGGCGGTGAAGCCCTGGGCCCGGAGGGCCTTCAGGCCGGCCTGGAGGCGGGCCTCCCGCTCGGCGCTCGCGGGTTCGGGGATGTGCTTGCGCACCAGGTCCATGGCGGCGTCCACGAGGATCCCGGTGGCCTGGCCAGAGGCATCCCGCAGGATGCGGCCGCCCTCGGGGTCGGGCGTGGCGGGGCCGATGCCCGCCGCCGCCAGAGCCGCAGGGTTCACCCAGGCGGCGTGGCCGTCCACCCGCTCCAGGAAGGCCGGCCGCGTCCCCGTGGCGGTCGCCAGCTCGGCGCTGCCGGGAAAGCGTCCCCCCCAGCGGTTCTGGTCCCAGCCCCGGCCCACCACCCAGCCTTCGGGATGGTCTTGGCCCCAGGTGCGGATGCGCTCCTGGGCCTCCTTGAGGCTCCGGACCCCCGCCAGGTCCACCTGCCGGTCCAGGGCACCGAGGCTCTCCACGTGGGCGTGCCCCTCCACCAGGCCCGGCAGCAGGGTGCCGCCCGGCAGGGCGATGCGGGTGGCGCCGGGGTGGGCGCGCAGCAGGGCCTCGGCGGGCCCCACAGCGAGGATGCGCCCCTTGCGGAGGGCCACGGCCTGCCCCTGGACGGGGCCGGAGGGGGCCCACACCGTGGCCCCCGAGAGGATCTGGACCAGCGGGGGGGGCGGCGGGGGCAGGGGCATGGGTGGCTCGGGGAAGGAGGCTCAGTGTAGCGTCCGAGGCCCCCCGGACGATAAGCTGGAAGATTCGGAGGCCCCATGTACCAGAAGGATTTCCTGGATCAGGTCCGCACGCAGCTCACCGTGAAGGAGGATCCTTCCAAGCTGCGGGAGCGCTCCTTCGAGACCACCTCGGGCATCCCCCTGAAGAACAGCTACACCCCGGCGGACCTGGCGGACCACGATCCCCTCAAGGATCTGGGCGCTCCCGGCAAGTTCCCCTACACCCGCCACGTGCAGCCCACGGGCTACCGGGGCCGCCTCTGGACCATGCGCCAGTACGCAGGCTTCGCCACCGCTGAAGAGAGCAACGCCCGCTACCGTTACCTGCTGGCGCAGGGCACCACGGGCCTCTCGGTGGCCTTCGACCTGCCCACGCAGATCGGCATGGATCCCGACCACGAGATGGCCCTGGGCGAAGTGGGCAAGGTGGGCGTCTCCATCAGCTCCATCCACGACATGCGCACCCTCTTCCGGGACATCCCCCTGGATAAGGTCACCACCAGCATGACCATCAACGCCCCGGCGGCGGTGCTCCTGGCCCTCTACCTGGCCGTGGCCGAGGAGCAGGGCGTCAGCTGGGACAAGGTGGGTGGCACCATCCAGAACGACATCCTGAAGGAGTACATGGCCCGGGGCACCTACATCTTCCCGCCCCGCCAGAGCCTGCGCCTCATCACGGACATCTTCGCCTTCTGCGCCGACCAGGTGCCGGGCTGGAACACCATCTCCATCTCGGGCTACCACATCCGGGAGGCGGGCTGCACCGCGGCCCAGGAGATTGCCTTCACCCTGGGTGACGGCATCGCCTACGTCCAGGCGGCCCTGGATGCGGGCCTCAAGCTGGAGGTCTTTGCCCCCCGCCTCAGCTTCTTCTTCAACGCTCACAACCAGTTCTTCGAAGAGGTCGCCAAGTTCCGCGCCGCCCGCCGCCTGTGGGCCCGGATCATGAAGGATCGTTTCAAAACCGACGATGCAAAAAGCCAGATGTTGCGTTTCCACACGCAGACTGCGGGCAGCACCCTCACGGCCCAGCAACCGGATAACAACATCGTCCGCACCACCGTGCAGGCCATGGCGGCGGTCTGCGGCGGCACCCAGAGCCTCCACACCAACAGTCGGGACGAGGCCCTGGCCCTGCCCACCGAGGTGAGCGCCCGCATCGCCCTGCGCACCCAGCAGATCCTGGCCCTCGAGTCCCGGGTGGCGGACGTGGTGGATCCCTTCGCTGGCAGCTACTACGTGGAGTCCCTCACGGATGAGCTGGAGGCCCGCGCCCTGGCCCTGCTCACCAAGGTGGATGAGCTCGGCGGCATGGTCAGTGCCATCGAGAAGGGCTTCCCCCAGCGGGAGATCCAGAACGCGGCCTACGCCTACCAGAAGGGCGTGGAGAAGGGCGAGCAGGTGGTGGTGGGTGTGAACCGCTTCACCATCACGGGCGAGGTCAAGCCGGACCTCCTGCGGGTGGACGAGGCCCTGGGCGCCGTGCGCCGCCAGCAGGTCGCCGCCATCCGGGCAGCTCGGAATCAGGCCGCTGTAGACACCTGTCTGGTGGACCTGCGCGCTGGCGCAGCCGGCACCGCCAACCTGATGCCCCTGATCCTCGCCGCTGTGAAGGCCGAGGCCACCGTGGGCGAGGTCTGCGATGCCCTGCGCAGCGTCTTCGGGGAGTACCAGGAGCAGATGGTGCTCTGAGGCGGTTCCCCGCTGAGAAAGCCCCCAGCCTTCCAGCTGACTGCCAGGTGCAGGTCATTCACGATCCTGGTATCCTTGTTGCAACGTCTTTTTAACCTTTTCCCGCTCGACGGGGTCACTTACACCACAGGAGCCACCATGCGCATCGCCACCCTCATCACTGCTGCCGCCGTGCTGCTTGCCATCCCCGCCCAGGCCAAGATGCCCTTCGTGAAGAAGGCCCAGGAAGCCGGCTTCACCGAGGTCAAGGACTGCAAGGCCTGCCACACGGCCCTCCCCGTCAAGAAGGACGGCGAGATGACCGAGCGCGGCAAGTTCCTCAAGGCCACCAAGGCCGCCAAGAAGGCCGCCGAAGTGGACGTCAACTGGCTGAAGGACTTCAAGGCCAACTAAGCCCAAAGGAACAGAAACAGCGCCGGGAGGGCCTCCTCCCGGCGCTGTTTCCGTTTGGGGGGTTTCTCGAGGTCTAGTTCCGGACAAGTCCCCCGAGGCAAAGGCAGGCCCGGCCTGGTTGAGTGATCCAGATCACTGCCCTTGGCAGGGGAGGAGAACTCAGGCTAGGGTATAGAGGACATGTGAGGTAGCTATGCGACTGCTCTTGGCGGGATTGCTCTCCATTGCCCTCTTTGGGGCACCGCCCAGCGCGAAGGATTGCCTCGGCTGCCACGAGGTCGACCTGGTGAAGTTCGAGGCCTCGAAGCACGCCAGCATTGGCTGTTTCGGCTGCCACACGTCCATCACCAAGCTGCCCCATGCCGACAAGCCCGCCAAGGTGGACTGCTCCAGCTGCCACGACGGCCAGGTCAAGGCCTACGCCAAGAGCGTCCATGGAATGGCCAAGAAGAGCGGCATGGCGGACTCCGCCACCTGCGCCTCCTGCCACGGCACCCCCCACCTGATCATGGGTGGCAACGACTCCAAGGTGGCCAAGAAGAACCTGGCCGACACCTGCGGCTCCTGCCACAGCAACCCCGAGTTCCTGTCCCGGCACCACAACATCCCCTTCGCCAAGCCGGTGGAAGCCTACAAGCTGAGCCTCCACGGCCGGGAAGTGGCCAAGGGCAACGCCGCCGCAGCCTCCTGCTCCGACTGCCACGGCAGCCATGACATCCTGCCGTCGCAGAATCCCAGCGCCAAGGTCAACCGGAATCATGTGGCCGAGACCTGCGGGGTCTGCCATCCCTCCGTTCAGGCTGTCTATGCGGACAGCGTCCATGGTCTGGCCGTTAAAAACGGCCACAAGGACTCCCCCACCTGCACCGGTTGCCACGGCGAGCACAACATCCAGGCCCCCTCAGAAGTTGGCTCCCTGGTGAACGCCGCCCGGGTCTCCACCGTGACCTGCGGCCGCTGTCACGGGGACGAGCGCCTCGACTCCCGCTACAGCTTTGGCGACAAGGTCTCCGCCTACCAGGACAGCTTCCATGGCCTGGCCGTGCGGGGCGGCCAGAAGCATGCGGCCAACTGCGCCTCCTGCCACGGCGTCCACAACATTCTGCCCTCGGCTGACATCCGCTCCACCATCAACCCCGCCAACCTCCAGAAGACCTGCGGCGTCTGCCACCCCGGTGTGGGCGACAAGATCGCCAAGGGCCGGGTGCACGTGCGCACCGCCGGCGGGATCGAGCACATCAGCGTCCGCTGGATCCGCCTGGCCTACTACGCTCTGATTCCCATGACCATTGGTTTCATGCTGTTCCACAACGGCATCGACTGGCTGGCCAAGCTGCGCCGCAAGAAGCCCCACCACAACACGGGGGAGCAGCTGCCCCGCATGAACCGCTACTTCCGCTGGACCCATGGGCTGGTCATGGTGAGCTTCATCACCCTGGTGGTCACGGGCTTCGCCCTCAAGTTCCCCGAGTCCGGCTGGATCCAGGCTTTTGGGCTGGGTGGGGCCGGGCAGGTGCGCGGCATCATCCACCGCATCGCCGGTGCTGTGATCATGGGCGCCACAGGCCTCCACATCCTCCACCTGATCCTGGTGAAGCGCGACCGCATCATGGTCTGGGAGCTGCTGCCCAGCCTGCAGGACGCCAAGGACATCGGCAACATGCTGGCCCACAACCTGGGCTTCAATGTGAAGCGGCCCACGTTCGGGATGTTCGGCTACGCCGAGAAGATGGAGTACTGGGCCTTCATGTGGGGCACGGTCGTCATGGCCGTCACCGGCATCCTGCTCTGGGCCAAGGACACGAGCATGCACTTCTTCCCAGTCTGGGTGATGGATGCTGCCACTGCCGCCCACTGGTACGAAGCCATCCTGGCCACCCTCAGCATCCTGGTCTGGCACTGGTACCTGGTAATCTTCGATCCGGATGTCTATCCCATGGACCTGGCTTGGCTTACGGGCAAGGCTTCGGCCGACCACATGCGGGAGACCCGCCCTGAGTACTATCGCGACCTCATGAACCAGCAGGCCGCCAAGGACGGGGACGACACCCCG
>CAITBU010000189.1 GCA_903890595.1 uncultured Holophagaceae bacterium
CGGGTGGGCATCCTGAATGTGGGCGAGGAGGACGGCAAGGGCACCGATGTCACCAAGGACGCCACTGCCATGCTGCGCCAGATGGAAATCCGCTTCGATGGCAACGCCGAGGGCCGCGACATCTGGAACGGCAACTTTGACGTGATCGCCTGCGACGGGTTCGTGGGCAACATCGTGCTCAAGTCCAGCGAGGCCCTGGCGGAGGGCATCATCAGCGGCCTCCGCGAGAGCTTCATGCAGAACGCCCTCACCAAGTTCGCTGGCTTCCTGGCCAAGCCCGCCATGAAGAGCTTCAAGAAGAAGCTGGACTATGCCGAGTACGGCGGCGCCCCCCTGCTGGGCGTGAAGGGTGTGAGCATCATCGGCCACGGCCGCAGCGACGCCAAAGCCGTCCGCAACGCCATCCGCGCCGCCCTGCGAGCCGCCGAGCACAACCTGCACGAGCGCATCCAAGAGCGAGTCGCCCTGCTCCTGCCCCAGGACTGAGGGTAAAAAGCCAACAGAGCCACCACGAAGACACGAAGACACGAAGAAGAGCAAAATAGAAGAATCCCTGCTTTTTTCGTGTCTTCGTGTCTTCGTGGTGAATCCTTTTTGAGAGAGATTGGAGGTTCCATGGGCAAGGTGGCTTGGCTGTTTCCGGGGCAGGGGTCGCAGGCGGTGGGCATGGGCGTGACTTTGGCCGAGGCCGAGCCCGCCGCGCGGGCTGTGCTTCAGGAGGCTGATGCGGCCCTGGGCTTTGCCCTGTCTGGCCTCATGGCCGATGGGCCCGAGGAGACCCTCAAGCTCACGGAGCACACCCAGCCCGCCATCCTCACTCACAGCATCATGGTGGTGCGGGCCCTGGGCGATCGGTTGCCGCCCCCTGACTACGCGGCCGGGCACTCTCTGGGCGAGTACAGCGCCCTGGTGGCCCTGGGGGCCCTGAGCTTTCAGGACGCCGTGCGCACCGTGCGGGAGCGGGGCCGGGCCATGCAGGTGGCGGTGCCCGTGGGGGTCGGCGCCATGGCGGCGATCCTGGGGATGAGTCAGGCGGATGTGGAGGCCAGCTGCGCCGAGGCCCAGGCCGCCACGGGCAAGGTCGTGGTGCCCGCCAACTTCAACGGCCCTGGGCAGATTGTCATCGCCGGCCACGCAGAGGCTGTGGACGCCGCCCTGGAGGCGGTCAAGGCCCGTGGGGGCCGAAAGACCATGAAGCTGCCCGTGAGCGCCCCCTTCCACTCGCCCCTCATGGAGCCGGCCCAGGCCCACATGGCCCCCATCCTGGCCGGCCTATCCTTCCAGGCCCCCCGGTGCCCCCTGGTGAACAACGTGGACGCGGTGGCGGTCGCCGACCCCGAAGCCCTGCGGGACGGCCTGGTCCGCCAGATCCCGGGTGCCGTGCGCTGGCGGGCCACCCTGGACCTGCTGCTGGACCAGGGCGTGACGACCTTCATCGAGCTGGGACCCGGCAAGGTGCTGGCAGGGCTGGTGAAGCGCCAGGCCAAGGAGCGGGGGCTGGAGGTCCAGGCCCTGAGCCTGGGGTCACCCGAGGACCTGGCCCAGCTGGCCTGACAGGGGACTGGCAAGGCGACCCGACCGTAATCTGTGATCGAAAACAAGGCCTGACGGGGTTAGGGTGGAAGAAACGCCACGACCCTGGTTTTCGTGTGCGGGGTGCTGGGCTAGGCATCGCTGTCTGGTCGGCCCTCATCCACTCCCAGCCTGGAGGTGCCCATGCGCAAGGATCTCGTTTTCGGAATGGCCGGATCAGGGGGAGACGGCATCGTCTCAGCCGGCGAATCCCTGCTCCTGGCCGCAGCGGCCGAGGGCTACCACGGTGTGATGACCAAGAGCTTCGGGTCCCAGATCCGCGGCGGTGAGTCCTCCTGCCGGGTGCGCATCAGCACGACCCCCATCCTCAACCCCGGGGGCAACCTCGACGTGGCCGTGGCCCTGAACTGGGAGGACTTCCTCAAGTTCGGCGCTGAGCTGCCCGTGAGCGGCACCACCGTGGTGATCTACGAGGCCGCCACCAAGATCCTCGAGGCGGACATTCCCCTGGTGGGCGTGACCCCCCTGCAGGTCATCGCAGTGCCCATCGCCCAGATGGCCAAGGAGACCGCCGGCACCGAGCGCGCCAAGAACACCGTGGTGCTGGGCCTCATCGCTGGCTGGTTCGGCATCGGTGCCGTGGCGGTCATGAAGGGCATCCGAAAGAAGCTGGCCAAGAAGGGCGAGGAGCTGGTCGAGGCCAATCAGCGCGCCTTTGATGCGGGCCGGGCCTTCGCCATGGAGCACCCGCTCAAGACCAGCATGAACGTGGTCGCCTCGGACACCAAGGGCCAGGTGAAGCTCATCACGGACGGCAATGACATGTGTGCGGCGGCGGCGATCTTCGCGGGCTGCCAGTTCTTCGGCGGCTACCCCATCACGCCCTCCACCGAGATCATGCAGTTCTTCACGGACCACGTCTGGAAGTACGGCGGCGCGGTGCTCCAGGCCGAGGATGAGATCGCCGGCATCGGTGCGGCCGTGGGTGCCTCCTTCGCAGGCAAGAAGTCCATGACCGCCACCAGCGGCCCCGGCCTCTCCCTGAAGTCCGAGATGATGGGCCTGGCGAGCATCGCCGAGCTGCCCTTGGTCATCATCGATGTTCAGCGCGGCGGCCCTTCCACGGGCCTGCCCACCAAGACCGAGCAGTCGGACCTCTTCGCGGCGGCCTTCTCGGCCCACGGCGACGTGATCCGCCCGGTCCTGGCCCCGACCTCCGTGGCCGACACCTTCCGCATCACCATCGAGGCCTTCAACATCGCCGAGTACTACCAGACGCCGGTGATCGTCCTCTCCGACCAGGAGATCGCCTCCCGCAAGGAGACGCTGGATCCCATCGACACCACCCAGTACAAGATCATCAACCGCCTGGTCCCGGCGGGCGCTGACCTGGTGGACTACAAGCGCTTCCAGCAGACCGAGAACCACATCAGCCCCATCAGCCACCCGGGCCTGCTCGGCGGCACCTACCTGGCTTCCGGCATTGAGCATGTCGAGTCCGGTGCCCCCACGAACAGCGGCGATGTCCACCACCGCATGAACGAGAAGCGCACCCGCAAGTTCGATCCCCTCAAGGAACGCAAGGACCTGTTCGAGATCACCGGCAACCCCGATGCACCCATCGGCATCATCGCCTGGGGCAGCGTGGCGGGCGTCTGCCGCGAGGCTCTGGAGATGGCCCAGGCCGAGGGCATCAACGTGAAGCTCCTGGTGCCCTACCTGCTCTACCCCGTGGCGGAGAACGTCTACAACGACTTCTTCAAGTCGGTGCAGAAGGGCCTCGTCGTCGAGCAGACCCACCTGGCCCAGACCTTCAAGCTGCTCCGCATGCACGTTGACCTGCCCAAGGGCCTCAAGTCCCTGGCCCGCAGCGGTGCGAATCCCTTCCTGCCCGGCGACATCGTCGCGGCTCTCCATCAACTCCTCTCGGAGCTGCAGCGCAGCCACGAGGGCCAGCTTCAGCCCCAGGAGTGAGGTCAACCATGAGCGCAACCTGCGAATTCCAGGCAAAAGACTACAAGAGCAGCCTCAAGCCCATCTGGTGCCCCGGCTGCGGCGACTTCTCCGTGGTGCAGGGCATCTACCGTGCCCTCGCTGCCATCGGCCGGCCGCCCCATGAGATCGCCTTCGTGTCGGGCATCGGCTGCTCCAGCCGCATCCCGGGCTACACCACGGCCTACGGCTTCAACAGCGTCCACGGCCGCTCCCTGCCCATCGCCCAGGGCATCAAGCTGGCCAACCCCGACCTGCTGGTGCTGGCTGCCGGCGGTGATGGTGACGGCTTCTCCATCGGCGGTGGGCACATCGCTCACCTCATCCGCCGCAACATGGACATCACCTACATCGTGATGGACAACCAGATCTATGGCCTCACCAAGGGTCAGCTGTCCCCCACGTCCCAGAAGGGCCGGGTCACCTGCACCTCGCGGCACGGCAGCCTGGAAGAGCCCGTCAACCCCCTGCTCTACGTGCTGGCCTACGGCGCTGGCTTCGTGGCCCAGGCCTC
>CAITBU010000190.1 GCA_903890595.1 uncultured Holophagaceae bacterium
GGCGGATTAAGGCGGCTTTTTTCGGTGACAAGCGGCCCGCGCTTCTAGACCATGGGCGTCATGCGTGACACCGATCGCCTCCCCCTCCTGTTCCTCGCGGCCGTCGCCGTGGCTTTCGCCGTCCTTGGCTGGGCGCCACGGGCCGACCGCTTCACCTGGTTCATGGAAAACTTCCCGGTGATCCTCGGCGTCCCGGCCCTGCTGGCCACCCACCGCCGCTTCCCCCTGACCACCCTGCTCTACGGCCTGCTGGCTCTCCATGCGCTGGTGCTGATGGTGGGCGGCCACTGGACCTACGCCGAGGTCCCGGCGGGCCACTGGGTGAAGGCCTGGCTGCACCTGGCCCGCAACCCCTACGACCGCCTGGGACACCTCTTCCAGGGCTTCGTGCCGGTGCTCCTGTTCCGGGAGGTGCTGTTCCGCAAGGGAGTGCTCAAGCCGGGTGCCTGGTCGGTCTTTGTTTTAATTCTGATGGTGCTTGGCTTGAGTGCTGCCTACGAGCTGCTCGAGTGGCAGACGGCGGTGTGGACCGGCAGCTCGGCGGACGCCTTCCTGGGCTCCCAGGGCGACGTCTGGGACACCCAGTGGGACATGGCCTGCGCCCTGATCGGCTCCAGCCTTGCCCTGGGGTTGCTGTCCCGCCACCATGACCGCCTCCTGGCCAAAACCAGTCGGGGGTAATCCTCAAGCCACAAAAGACCGATAGGGCCTCTGAGCATTCCGCTGACAGGGGGTCACCATGACCTTCCATAACGGGGCAGGCACCCCGGGCACGACCCACTTCGCTTCTGCTGAGCGCACCCCCCACGAAGAGCTGGTCCAGGAGGCCGAGGCCTGCCTCGGGCATCCCGTGGCCCGCTTTCTTATGCAGGCCCTGGACGGCCTGGTGCTGATCCTGGACGCCAACCGCCAGATCATCGCCACCAATGACCGGGCCATCCAGGTCTCGGCCATCGGCGAGAGCGCCCCTCTGGGGCATCGCCCCGGGGAGTTCTTTGGGTGCATGCATGTGCCGAATGCCCCCAGTGGCTGCGGCACCAACGAGGCCTGCACCCACTGCGGAGCGGTGCTGGCGGTGCTGGAGGCCCAGCGCACCGACCGGATCGTGCACAGCGAGTGCCTCCTCACCCTGCTGCAGGGTGAGCACACCGCCAGCGCCGAGTTCGAGATTGTGGCCAGTCCCCTCCAGGTGGGGGAGCATCGCTTCATCGCCGTGGTGCTGCACGATCTCAGTGCTGTGAAGCGGCGGGACGCCCTGGAGCGCCTCTTCTACCACGACATCGCCAACCTCATGCAGGGCATCCGGGGCTGGGCCGAGCTGCTGGCAGCAGGCACAGGCTCCAAAGAGAAGGCCGCCCTCAAGCTTGTGAAGCTCACCGACCTGCTGGACCGGGAGCTGAAGGGCCACCGGGCCATGGCCCAGGCCGAGAACGGCCTGCTGGAGCCCCGGCTCTGCGACGTCCCGCCCCGGATGATCCTGGAGGATGTGGAAGACCTGCTGGGTCGCCACAGCCTGGCCCGCCAGCGCAAGGTGGACATCCTGCGGTCCATGGAGGGCCCCTTCCGCACGGACCCGGAGCTCCTGTCCCGAGTGGTCCTGAACATGGCCGTGAACGCCATGGAGGCCACCTCCGAGGGGGACACCATCACCCTCTGGAGTTCCCGCGAGGGCGACGAGATCTGCTTCCGGGTCCACAACCCAGGGGAGATCCCCGAGACCCTCCGCAGCCGCATCTTCCAGCGCTCCTTCACCACCAAGGGCGCCACCGGGCGGGGTTTGGGAACCTATGCCATGAAGCTCTTCGGAGAGAAGGTCCTGGGGGGCAAGGTGGGCTTCGACACGGACGCTGCTGGCACCACGTTCTGGGTCCGCCTGCCCCTGGGCCACTGATACCATCCAGGCATGCCCCACGCACCATCGCTCCGCCCAGGCTCATGAATCCCGCTGCCCTGCGCCTGGCGGCGGAGCTGGATGCCACCCTGCTCAGCACCGGGGGCGGTGGCCTCCTGCTGGTGGAGCGGATCACTAGCCATGGCCTACCCCAGGTGGCCGTGCTGGGGCGCTCTCCCGAGGACCTGCGAGCTCCCCTTGAGGCGGCCGCCCAGGTCCAGGCTGGCGGCCTCGCCCTGAACGTCGTGGGCCTGCTGGCGGTGGACTGCGACCTGACGGCCGCCCTGGACTTCCACTGCCGGCGCATCGGGGCCCTGGTGGCGGCCCTGGATGCGGGTCTGCCATGGCTCGGCGACCGCCCCATGCTGGCCCGGCGCCTGCCGGGGCGCATCTTCAGTCCGACCCCCGTGAACCTGCCACCGGTGGCCATGGGCCCCCTGGAGCGGAAGGCCCTGGCGGCCCATCTGCCGGAGTGGTCCGAGGCGGCGTGCGAAGCGACCTTTCGCCGGCCCCGCTGGCAGTCCTGCCCCGGTGGCGGCTTTGAGGCGGACCTCTGGACCGGCGTCCCCCTCCCGGCGGGCGTCGTGGTGCGAGTATCCCCCCTTGACCTGCCCACCGCCGCTCCCCTCTCGGACCTCCTGCGCCGGGCCCTGCGGATGACCACGGGACTGCCGGTGCCCATGCTGCCCCTGCCTGGGGATCCCTCCCCACTGCACGCTCTGCGCAGAATCACGCCCGACATCGCCGCCTTCCGCGGTCCCGTGGCGGCCTGGGAAGCAGCCCTGCAGGGCATGGCCGCCCTGCCGGCACCGCCGCATTTCTGTGCGCGCTGCTAAGCGCGATGGCAGCGCTTATTTCGTTCCAGCTCCTACGACCTCTGAGAAGATGAACGCGGAGGCCTGATGGATTTCCAGCACGATGCCCGGACGGTGCTCACCCTCGATGCGGGCGGGACGACGTTCACCTTCGGCGCCCTGCGCGGGGGCCAGCCGGTGGTGGCATCCCGCACCCATCCCTCCCGGGCGGATGATCTGGCGGCCTGCCTGGCGGGCATCGAGACGGGCTTCCGGGAGGTCTGGTCAGAGTGCGGCGGCGCGGCCGCCATCAGCTTCGCCTTCCCCGGTCCCTCGGACTACCCCAACGGTGTCATCGGCGACCTGGGCAACCTGCCCGCCTTCCGGGGCGGCGTGCCCCTGGGTCCCCTGCTTGCAGACCGCTTCGGCGTGCCCGTCTTCATCAACAACGACGGCGACCTCTTCACCTATGGCGAGGCCATCGGCGGCCTGCTGCCCGAGGTGAATGCGGCCCTGGCTGCGGCGGGAAGCCCCAAGCGGTTCCGCAACCTCTTCGGCATCACCCTGGGCACGGGCTTCGGCGCTGGCCTGGTGGTGGATGGCAAGCTCTTCCTGGGGGACAACGCGGCGGGGACAGAGATCTTTGCCGTGCGCCACCGGCGCCACCGGGAGTCCTTTGCCGAGGAGGGCGTGGCCATCCGCGCCGTGCGCCGCGTCTATGCCGAGGTGGCAGGCCTGGCACCAGCAGATGCACCGGAGCCCAAAGAGATCTTCGAGATTGCCAAGGGGCTGCGCCCGGGTCACGGGGCTGCCGCCCAGGAAGCCTTCCGCCAGCTGGGCGAGGCGGCCGGGGATGCCCTGGCCAACGCCCTGACCCTGGTGGATGCGCTGGTGGTGGTGGGTGGCGGCCTCGGTGGCGCCGCGCCGCTCATCCTGCCCAGCCTGGTGACGGAACTGAATGCGCCGCTGACGGCCCTGGACGGCCGGTCGGTCATGCGCACGGCACTGCGGGCCTTCAACCTGGAGGACCCTGCCGAGTGGACCGTCTTCCTGCAGGGGGATGTCCATCAGCTACCGGTGCCGGGGACGGACCGCACCGTGCCCTACGATGCCCTCAAGCGCACAGGTGTGGGCCTCAGCCGCCTGGGCACCAGCGAGGCCACGGCCCTGGGGGCCTACGCTTTTGCCCTGGCCCGCCTGGACGCCTGAACCCATCGGCCCGGGTCGGCCTACATGTTCAGCGCACGGCCATAGACGGCGCGGGCCGCCTCCGGGAACACCTCGTTCAGGGTGGGGTGCGGATACATGGTGTTGATCAGCTCATCCACGGTGTACTCCCCACCCATGAGGGCCACGCTGGAGGCCACCAGCTCCGTGGCCTTGGGGCCCAGGATGTGGATGCCGAGGATCTCGCCGTACTGCTTGTCCGCGACGATCTTGATGAAGCCGTGGGGCTCGCCAATGATGTTGGCCTTGGCCATGGGAGAGAAGGGGAAGGTGCCCACCTGCACATCGTGGCCCTTGGCTCGGGCGTTCTTCTCGCTGAGGCCCACGGTGCCCACCTCGGGATCGCAGTAGGTGCAGGCAGGGAAGCGGTCGTAGCGCACCGGGTGGGGGTGCACGTCCACACCCAGGCTCTGGGCGGCATGCTCGGCGGCCACGATGCCCTCGTCGCTGGCCACGTGGGCCAGCCAGGGGGTGCGCACGATGTCGCCGATGGCGTAGAGGCCGGGCTCGCCAGTCTGCATGAAGCGATCGATCACCACGCAGCCGCGGTCCACCTGGGCCTTGGTGGCCTCGAGGCCGACGCCCTCCAGGCGCGGGGCCCGACCCACGGCCACCAGCAGGTGGCTGCCCAGGACCTCGCCAGGGGTCTCGCCGTCCAGGTGGCAGAGGACGCCGTCCTCCCGCCGCTCGATGGTGGTGATCTTGGTCTTGGTGCGCACGTCGATCTTGTAGCTCTTGCGCAGGATCTTGGCCAGCTCCAGGCCGATGTCCTCGTCCTCCAGGGGCAGGATGGTGTCCATGAACTCCACCAGGGTCACCTTGGAACCGAGGCGGCTGAACACGGAGGCGAACTCCACGCCGATGGCCCCGGCACCCAGGATCACCAGGTGGCTGGGCAGCATCTTCAGGTCCAGGATGTGGTCGCTGTTGAGCACCTGGACCCCGTCGGTCTCCAGCCCAGGGATGTCCTTGGGGCCAGAGCCCGTGGCCAGGATGATGCGCTTGGCCTCGTGGACCTCGCCCTCCACCGCCACCCGGCCGCTGCCCTGGAGGCGCCCGAAGCCCTTCAGCACCGTCACCTTGTTCTTCTTCATGAGGAACTCGATGCCCTTGGCGTTCTTGAAGACAATGCGGCCCTTGCGCTTGACGATGGTCTCCAGATTGGGGGTCAGGGCCTTGGGGTCGGAGCCATCGATGCCGTAGTCCTTGGCCTCCTGCATCTGCTCCAGGCGGTGGGCACTCTCCAGCCAGGTCTTGGCCGGGATGCAGCCCCGGTGGAGGCAGGTGCCGCCCAGGAGGGGGTCCTTCTCCACGAGGGCCGTGGTCAGGCCCAGCTGGGCGCCGCGGATGGCGGCGATGTAGCCGCCGGGGCCGGAGCCAATCACGATGAGGTCGAAAGCAGCCATGCCACGCTCCACAATTCAGGGATCCCATGATCCCACAGGCCCGCTCACCAGGCAGGGGTTCCCATGCGAGGGTCCCCAATTGGATCGAGGTGGCACCAGGTGGGAGGGCGTGTTCGGGACCGACCCCGAGCCCCTCCCTGACGAGCTGCTGTCGGGGCTTGTCCAGAATTATTCCTGGACACAATTAGGCCGATGCAAGGGGAGCCCCCCCAGGAGTCCCATGCGCGCCTTTGCCCCCTTCCTCCTCTCCGCCCTCTGTCTGTCTTTGGCCGCCCAGGCCATCACCCCTGCGGAGACCACGGCCCTCGTGAAGGAGGCCATCGCCTACGCCAAGGCCAGCGGCAAGGAGGCAGCCTTCAAGGAGATCACCAAGATCGGCGGCCGCTTCCATAAGCACGCCGGGGAGCTCTACGTGTTCGTCTACGACATGGACGGCAAGGTCGTGGCCCACGGCCAGGGCGCCTCCAAGGTGGGCGTCAACCAGGCCAACGCCAAGGACCCCGAGGGTCGGGAGTACATCAAGGAGCGCCTCGCCCTGGCCAAGTCCAAGGGCAAGGGGTGGCACGACTACATCTACCTGAACCCGGTCACCCAGAAGCGAGAGCCCAAGACCAGCTACATCGAGGTCCATGAGAACCTGATCTTCGGGGCTGGCATCTACAAGTAGCCGCCGCCAGACCAGCGGTTCTTCCTTGTCCTGCAAGGGTTTAACCGCTATGGTTGGGGTTCCCCGCGATGCAGCCCCTGCATCCGACTGCGGAGCCGCCCATGAAGATCATCGTGACCGATGAGGTGACCGACGAGGGTCTGGCCCTCCTGCAAGCGGACCCCCGCATCACGCTGGACGTCCGTCTGGGGCTGTCCCGGGAGGCCCTCCATGAGTGCATTGGCACCTACGACGCCATCATCACCCGGAGCGGCACCACCGTGGACCGGGCCCTGCTGGACGCCGCCACCAACCTGAAGATCGTGGCCCGGGCCGGGGTCGGCATCGACAACGTGGATGTGGAAGCCGCCAGCGAGCGGGGCGTCATCGTGGTCAATGCCCCCTTCGGCAACACCAACAGCGCCGCCGAGCACACCCTGGCCCTGCTGTTGTCGGTCTGCCGCCACGTCCCCACCGCGAACGCCAGTCTGAAGTCTGGTGCCTGGAAGCGGGCCCCCTTCACCGGGGTTGAGCTCAAGGGCAAGACCGCCGGGGTCATCGGCCTGGGCAAGGTGGGCGGCCGTGTGGCCACCCGCCTCAAGGCCTTCGAGTGCGACGTGCTGGGTTGCGACCCCTACATCGCCGCCAAGCGAGCCACGGACCTGGGTGTCCGCCTGACGGATCTGGATGAGCTGTGCCGAACCTGCGACATCCTCACCGTCCAC
>CAITBU010000191.1 GCA_903890595.1 uncultured Holophagaceae bacterium
CGAGAGCATCAGCCGGGGCGCCAAGGCTGAGCTCATTGAGGCCAACCTCCGCCTGGTGGTCAGCATTGCCAAGCGGTACACCAACCGCGGTCTCCAGTTCCTGGACCTCATCCAGGAAGGCAACATCGGGCTCATGAAGGCCGTGGACAAGTTCGAATACAGCCGCGGCTTCAAGTTCTCCACCTATGCCACCTGGTGGATCCGGCAGGCCATCACCCGCGCCATCGCGGATCAGGCCCGCACCATCCGCATCCCCGTCCACATGATCGAGACCATCAACAAGCTCATTCGCACCCAGCGGGAGCTGGTCCAGAAGCTGGGCCGGGAACCCTCCAGCGAAGAGATCGCCAACGCCATGGACATGCCCGTCGGGAAGGTCCGGAAGGTCATGAAGATCGCCCAGGAGCCCATCTCCCTGGAGACGCCCATCGGCGAGGAGGAAGACTCCCACTTGGGGGACTTCATCGAGGACAAGACCGTGGTCTCCCCTGTGGAGCAGGTCGTGCAGCAGCGCCTCAAGGAGACCGTCCGCAACGTCCTCAACACCCTCAGCGAGCGGGAAGAGCGCGTCCTCCGCATGCGCTTCGGCGTGGGCGACGACGGCTCCGAGCACACGCTGGAGGAGGTCGGCAGCGAGTTCGCCGTCACCCGCGAGCGCATCCGCCAGATCGAGTCCAAGGCCCTGCGCAAGATTCGCCACCCGAGGTACTCGAAGACCCTAAAGGCCTTCCTGGGCTAAGCGCACTTTCCCACGACCTAAAAAGCCCCGCCCCCGCGGGGCTTTTTAGGTCATTCTTGGTTCATCGTTTCGGAGCGGCTGACGGTGCTTTCCAAGGACCAGACCCTGGGCAAATACCAGATCCTGGATCGCCTCGGTTCAGGGGGCTTCGGAGCTGTTTACCTGGCCCTGGACACCTGGGTGAACCGCAAGGTGGCCCTCAAGGTTCCGCACCAGCAGCAGGACGAGATCGTCGACCTGCTGAAGGAACCCCGGATCATGGCGGGCCTGAAGCACCCCAACATCGTCGAGCTGATCACCGTCGAGCGGAAGAACGGCATCTTCTTCATGGTGCTGGAGTACGTCGAAGGGGAGAGCCTCGACCGCATGATTCGGCGGGACCGCACCGTCCCCCCCACGAGGGCCCTGGAGATCGGCCTGGACGTGTGCAGCGCCATGGCCTTCGCCCACGGCCACCAGGTGCTCCACCGGGACCTCCGCCCCGCCAACATCCTGGTGAATCGCGAGGGCGTGGCCAAGGTCACGGACTTTGGCACCTCCCGGGTGCTGGAGCTGCAGCATGTCCCCTATGCGCCCACCCGCATTGGCTCCCCGCCCTACATGGCCCCCGAGCACTTCCGTGGGCGGGCCGTCTTCCAGTCGGATCTCTGGTCCCTGGGTATCACCCTCTACGAGATGCTCACGGGCACGGTGCCCTTCTATGACGCCGACCCCCTCAAGATCGCCCAGGCCTTCAGCACGCAGCAGATCCTCGCCCCGCACCTGCGCAACCCCGTGGTCCCCAAGGCCTTCTCTGAAGTGGTCATGAAGGCCCTGGCCATCAACCTCGGCGAGCGCCACCTCAGCGCCCAGGCCTTCCTGGAGGCCCTGCGCCGCCTCAAGGAGAACGTCGCCCGGGAGACCCGCCCCCTCGGCACCGCCGTGATGCCCTCCTCCTCGGGGCCCCACACGTCCTACCGTGCGGGCGCCGGAACCCAGGCCCGACTTTGCCGCTTCTGCTACCGGCAGCTGCCGCGCATGGCGGTGCTCTGCCCCAACTGCGGAGAAAAGAACTGATGGTCTGGCACCCCGCCAAGGACGCAGTGCTGCGGCTTTGGGGCCGCCGCTGGGTTCGCCGGGTGTCCTACTGCGTGGTGGCCGGTGCCACCGCCCTGACCCTGGGACCCTGGCTGGCTACCCGCCCCGTGGTCCTGCAGTGGGCCCTGGGCCACCTCAACAGCCTGGTCCAGCGGGAGACCGGACTGACGCTGGCCATCTCCGGCGTGGAATTCCGCCCAGCCCTGGGTCGCCTGGTGCTCCATGGCGTCCGCCTCGGTGGCGACCTGCTCACCGTGGCGCGCATCGAGGTTCAAGTTGACCCCTGGGGCCTGCTGCGCCCCACCCGAAGGATTCACGCCCTCCGCCTGGAGCACCCCCACCTGCGCTTGACGGAGGCGGGCCTGGCAGCCTTCCATCTGCGGGAGCGCCCCCCCCGCACGCAGCCTCTGCCGCAGGTCATCCTGGAGCTGATCAGCCTCACCGGCGGCGAGGTGGTGGTGCCTGTGCCTTTCCGGGGCATCCCTGCCCTGCAGTTCCAGTTCGATGTGAAGGCCACGGGCTCCACCCCCAACCAGGTGCGCCTGGACCTGGCGGGGGCCCAGCTGTCTGTGCAGGGCCCGGCAGGCTGGGAGCGAGGACGCCTGGACCTCAACGGCGACGTCTCCGAGGCCGAGGTGCTGGTGCGGGAGGCCTACCTCCGCCTGGGTGACAGCCAGGTGCGCCTGAGTGGCCGCTATGCCCCTGGCACGCCCGCCGATCCCCACCGCGTGGAGGGCCGCCTGGGTGGGGTCCTGGATGTGGCCCAGGGTCTGCGCTGGGCCGGCCTCGCCCAACCCCCCGCCACCGGCAACCTGGACCTGACCGCCACCGTGCAGGGATCCCTGCGCAATCCCACCTGGACCTTCACCGCCGAGGGACAGGGTCTGCGCCCCGCCCGGAGCGGCTTTGCGCCGGGGGATCTGGAGCTCCGAGCCAACGGGAGCCTGCGCCAAGCCCGCCTGGAGCGGGTGGTCTGGTCCTCGCCCCAGGGCCTGCTGGAAGCCCAGGGGGAGTGGGGCCGGGACACGGGCCTGCGGGCCACCCTGGACGGCACAGACCTGGACCTGGAGGCGGCGGGCCTGGCCCTGCGCCTACCGGAGCTTCAGGGCGTGCGAGCCAGCCTCCAGGCCCAGGTGCAGGGTCCCCTCCCCGTGGCTCTGGCCCGGTGGCAGGGGCATGTCGGCGGCACCTTGCGCCAGGGGGACCGAGAGGCGGGTGCCTTCGAGGCCACCCTCGCTGACGGCCGCGCCATCCTGGAGCACCTCCGCCTGGACCTAAAGGAGCTCCAGCTTGAAGGTAAGGGGGAGGGCCTCCTGGACCGCAGCGGCCTCCTCCGCGCGGAGGGCGAGGGCCAGGCCCACCTCGGCGCGGGCCAGGTGGCCCGGGCCCTGGTGGCCTGGGGCCTGGTTCCCTTGGACATGGACGGTCAGGCCAAGGCCGAGGCCAAGGCCCGGTGGACCCGAGCGGCAGGCCTCGACCTGGCAGGCCGGGTCGACGTCACCCAGCCCCGCTGGCATGGCGCGACAGCCGACAGCCTCGGAGGCCAGGTGGAGATCCGGGGGGCCGATCTGTGGGTCAAGGCCCTGGACCTCCGCAAGGGGGACGGCCATGCCGAAGGCAACCTCTGGCTCACCTGGGCCACCCTGCCGCCGGGCCAGCCGCAGACCGACATGTGCTTCAGCGCCTTCCGTCTGCCCCTGGCCGAGGGCCTGCAGGCGGTCCCCCTTCAGGATGCTGAGGGGAAGAAGCTCCCGCTGGATGGACTGGCCAGTGGCTGGGTTCGAATGGAGGGTCCCTTCCGCCAGCTACGCCTGACCGGAAATGCTCAAGTCGAATCTGCTGAGGTTTACGGATTAAGAGTTCCAGTGGTCTCATCGGACTTCAGTTTGGATATCGAGACCCTGCGGCTGGCGCTGTCCGACCTTCGGGTGGCTGAGCGACGGGAGCTGCTCGGCTACGGAGAGATCCCCCCGGAAGGGGCTCTGGCCCTCACCGGCAAGGCCCAGATGGACTTCGACCGCTGGACCTGGTGGGTGGACCTGAGCGGGCGGCTGGACACCCACCCCTTGGCCCTCCCCGGCCCCCGCTTCCAGGCCCAGGTGGAGGCCCGCCTACTGGGGCCCATCACGGCCCCCTTCGGCAGCCTGGACCTACCCCAGGGCCGGGTCAGCTTCAGCCGGGGCAGGCTCTTCTTCGCCGAGCGCAGCGTGGACACACTCCATGGCCAGGTCCGCTTGGAGCAGGGCCTGCTGGAGGGCAGCCTCGCCGTGGCAGGTCAGGCTCGCCCCCTCCTGGGCTTCAAGGTTGCCCAGACTGGGCCGGACCTCGCGGGCAATCTGGACCTCCTGCTGTCGCCAGAGAGTGCGGATACAGCCACCCTCGCCCGTAGCCTCACGGGGGACCTCCTGGAGGACCTGAGCCTACGGGCCACCGCCACCGGACGCTGGAGGCTCGGCCAGGACCTTGCCTGGCGCGGCTCTGTGGATGCGCTCTCGGCCCGCTTCAAGGCCTTCGAGCTGCATCAGGTCGGGGTCTCGGCCCTGGCGGGGGACACGCAGGGTGCCGGAGTTGACCTCTCCTTCGAAGGCGGCGGCCGCTCCTCCGCCGACGCCACCACCACCCAGGCTGCCCGGCTGCACCTCTCAGGCACCGTACCCTTCACCGCCGACGGCCCCTTGGCGATCCAGGCCCAGGGGTCAGCTGATCTCGGCCACCTGAAGGCCATCTTGGATCGAGTCATGGAGGTGGACGAGTACAGCCTCCTCTCGGACCTGCAAGTGGCGGGCACCAGCCGTTTCGACCTGCTGGCCCACGGCACTTACCGCGCCCCGCTCCTGGACGGCACCCTGGGCCTGGAGAAGGGCCAGGCGCGGCTCCGGGGCTACCAGGGGGTGGAGGACCTCCGGGGCGAACTGGTCCTCAAGGACCGCACCATCACCCTGCCCGCCACCAGCCCCCTGCGGGGTACCATGGCCCACGGGGACCTTCGACTCACGGGCAGCTCCAACTGGCAACCCGGCGGACTGGACCGCTACGCGCTGGCAGCGACACTGGCCAACTTCCAGCTGCGAGACCTGCCCGAAGGCCTGGACCTCCAAGGCACCCTGCGGGCCAGCCTGGAGGGTGGCGAGGAGGGAGGCCTCCTCAAGGGGACCCTGCGGGCCGACCGCCTGCACTTCCAGACCGAGGTCAAGCTCACGGACCTCATCCTCCGCAGTGCCCTCGGCGATACCAGCAGCCTACTGGGCCTGGACCTGGACGACCCATTGGACCGCATCCGCCTGGACCTGGAGCTGGAGCTGCGCAACCCCTGGAGCTTTGACACCAACCTCCTGAAGCTGGAGGGCCGCACCGAGGGGCCCTTCCAGGTGCTCGGGACCCTGGCCCACCCTGTCCCCAAGGGGAAGCTGGTGTTCCAGCCCGGGGGCCGTCTGACGAACATCTTCCCCGCCGGCGACATGGTGGTGGACCGGGGCTCCCTGGCCTTCTCCGAGGCCCGGGCCCTAGACCCCTTGATCACCCTCCAAGGCAGCCTCAGTTCCATCCCGGGCTACACCGTCAACCTGGACATCCGCGGCACCCTCAGCAACCTCGCCATCGTTCCCAGCTCCATCCCCAGCCTGCGCCAGGATGAGATCGTGGCCATCCTCATCAACCCCGGCAATGCAGCCTACGTCGGCACCTCCGGCGCCACCTCGGGTGCCACCCAGGGCGCCATCACCTCGGGCCTGGCAGGCGCGGGCTCGGGCCTGCTGTCCACCCTGGCCTTCGGCCCCTTCCAGGAGCAGCTGCGGCGCACCTTGGGCCTGGACCGGGTCAACGTGGCCGTGCGCACCTCGACCCTCGGGACCTCAGAGACTGAGCTGACCCTGGGCAAGAGCCTCAACCTCCTGGGTCAGCGCAGCGCCTTCGTGCTCTCCCACAAGAAGAGTGGAGAACTGACCATCACCACGGGGCAGGTGGAGTGGCGCTTTGGCGACTTCATCCTGCAGCTGGGCGCCAGCAAGAGCGGCAGCACCGGCCTGGGCATGTCTGGGGATGTGCGCCACACCTGGAGCCCCAAGTAAGCGCATCAGGAACTGGAACGGAGACTTCGATGATCACGGTGAAATGCTTTGCCCGCTACCGGCCCCTGCTGGGCTTCGACGAGGTCACCCTGCCACTGGTTCCCACCCTCGGCACCCTGTTGGCAGATCCCAGATTTGCTGCC
>CAITBU010000192.1 GCA_903890595.1 uncultured Holophagaceae bacterium
GCCAGGTCCCGGGTCAGCTCCCGGTCCCAGGTCATGAGATCAGCGTAGGCCGTGGCGCCCCGGAAAGGCCCCTGGGCGGCCCGGGGATCGGCCTGGAACACGTCGGACGGGACGTAACCCAGGACGAGGTCTGCGGGCCACCCCGGGCGCTCCGAGCCCCAGTGGTCGTAGAGGCCGATGCCGAAGCGGTGGGCCAGGCCCTCGGGCCAGGACCGGTGGGGCATCCAGAAGGCCTCCCAGCGGCAGCGCTCCGGAGCGATGCGGGCCCAGGTGGCACGCTCGGCCAGGCCCTCCCGCATCTGCCGGAAGTCCCCCGTGAGCAGGTACCGGATGCCGCCGTGGAGCAGCTGACTGGACCACTGGCTGGTGCCACCCCCCACCTCGCCCCGGTCCACCAGGGCGCAGCTAACGCCCCGCAGACCCAGCTCCCGCGCCAAGGCCGCCCCATGGATCCCCGCCCCCAGGATGCCCACCTCCACCTCGAGCGAAGCCGGCAGCGAGCAGGTCCCTTGCGGCAGTGTCGGCCAGGCAGCATCAGGCACGGGCCCTCCTGAGTCCAGTGTGCCTGAGTGATCCCCTGGATGGCGGAACTGACGGGCTACAGTGAAAAGCTCACCGCCAGGAATCTTTATGCCTTGGCGCAGGCGAGGTCAATACACCGCGTCAGCCCCGCCGTCGATGGGGATGACGGTGCCGGTGGTCCAGGCGCTTTCGTTGCTCAGCAGGTGGGCGGCGAGGGCGGCGACTTCGGCTTCCTGGCCCAGGCGTCTCAGGGGATTCACCTTGGCCAGGTTCGCCAGATCCCCCTCGGGGTCGGTGCTGGTGGCGAGGCGGGCGTCCACCATGGCCGTGTGTACGGGACCGGGGGCGATGGCGTTGCAGCGGATGCCCCGGGGCGCCCACTCCAGGGCCAGCACCTTGGCCAGCATGTGGACGCCGGCCTTGGCCACGCTGTAGGCGGCACTGTCGGGGATGGCCCGCAGGGCGATGTTGGAGCCCACCAGCACCACGCTGGCGCCCTCCCGCAGCTTCGGCCCCAGGTGGTGGGCCAGCAGCCAGGGGCCCCGCAGGTTGGCGGCAAGCATGGCGTCGAAGTCAGTCAGGGGCGTGGTCGCCACGGAGCCCGTGACCAGGGCTCCCGCCGCCAGGAACATTCCGTCCAGCGCGGGACAGTCCTGGGCGAAGGCCGCCACAGCGGCGTCATCCGCATGGTCCAGGGGCATCCAGAGGGCATCGGGGAGGGTCTCGCGCAGGGCCTCCAGATGCCGGCCCGCCAGCACCAGGTCCGCGCCCCGATCCCGGAACAGGCGAGCGGCGGCGCGGCCGATGCCGCTACCAGCACCGGTCACCAGGATGCGCCGGCCCGCCAGGCCCCCCGGCTCACTCACGGGGTGCCCTTGGCCTGTTTCTGGGCGGCCAGCTGCAGGTGGTTGGCCAGGCGCCGGTCCTCCACATCGATGTGGTGGACCAGCCAGGCCAGCAGCCACTCCAGGACGGGCCCCATGGCCTGCAGACCCTCCAGAGCCACCCGCTCAAGCATCTGAGTCGCCTCTTCCCGCATGGCCAGGTGGAGGGCTCGGTGGGCGTCCAACAGGGAATACCCCGCCGCCGCCATCAGGGCTTCTTCGTCCTGGAAATGTTTATCCACATAGGTCATCAGGTAGGGCAGGAAGTCCAGGGCAATGGCCTCGGGGTCCCCACTGGGAACGGCTTCCATGAGCCGGTCCAGGCGCCGGAACAGCTCCCGGTGCTGGTCATCGATCTGGGAGTAGCCTGTCTCCCACTTGGGATTCCACACCAGCACAGCCATGAGTCGTTCCTTGGTTGCCGGGCGTTCCCGGGAGGGGTTAGGGCCGGCGAATCGGGGTGGGTACGACGACGCCACCACTCACGGCCCAGGTGAGGGCCTGGTCGGCACTCAGGTTCATGGGGCGCACCTTGGTGGCGTCCATCATGACCACGTAGCCAGAGGTGGGGTTGGGGGCGGTGGGCACATAGACGGCCACCATGCTGTGGGCATCCGCATGGGCCCAGGAGCAGTCGCGGCTGGCGACGAAGCCCAGGGTGAAGGCGCCGGGGTGCGGCCACTCCACCATGACCACCTCGCTGAAGCTGCCCCCCTGGCCGGACTGGATGGCGCCCATGAGCTGCCGGGTGGCGCCGTAGATGGTCTTCACCACGGGGATGTGGAGCATGACCTCGTCCAGCCACTTGAGCAGGCGCCGCCCCAGGAAGTTGCTCACCAGGGCGCCGGCAGCCACCAACAGCAGCAGCGTAGCCAGGGCCGACAGGATGGTCAGGGCCCAGGTGGGCGGCGCCCCCAGGTGAAACTGGTGCGACAGCCAGGTGAGCGGCACCTGGAAGATCCCCACCATGGCGTTGAAGATGCCCACGAGGATCCAGAGCGTCACCACCATCGGGAGGAGGGTAAACAAGCCGGCGACCAGATGCTTGCGGATCATTCGGAGTCCTCAGGATGAGTCAGGCGACCATTCTCCGCCATGATGCGCGGACCCACCACCTTCCAAAACCCGTGGAAGTAGGAAACGGCACTCCAGATGGCCAGGATCACGGCGCCCCAGAGCAGGAGCACGCCCATGCCCCAGAAGAAGGTGTAGGGCCGATTGAGCTGGATGAAGAACTGGAAGATCTCCTTGCCGGTCCACATGAAGAGCCAGTAGTCCAGCCGGGGACCCAGGATGAGGCAGGAGATGGCGGCCACCTGGAAGCCCATCTTCCACTTGCCGATGGTGCCGGCAGGAATGGTGAGGCCCTCCTCGCTGGCGATGCCCCGCAGGCCCGTGATGGCGAACTCCCGGGCCAGGATGATGAAGGTCATCCAGGCCGGAGCCAGGTTCAGCTCCACCAGGGAGATCAGCGCCCCAGCCACCAGCAGCTTGTCCGCCAGGGGATCCAGCAGCTTGCCGAGGGTCGTCACCTGCTTCCAGCGCCGGGCTAAATAGCCATCCAGCCAATCGGTGATGGAGGCGACCCAGAACACCACCACCCCAATCACTTCGTGGTTGGTCACCTTGGTCATCAGGACGACGACCAGCACCGGCACCATGAGGATGCGGATGACAGAGAGGAGGTTAGGCAGGTTCATGTGCGGCAGGGATCCCCATCCAGCCTACAGCAGGGTCAGCCCTCCGCGGGCGAGCAGCCTCTGCCATTCTTCGTCGGGCACGGCGTCGAACCCGCCCTGTCCCTGCCCCAGGTGGGTCAGGCTGGCAGCGGAAGCCCGCACCGGGATCCCGCGGGCCTGAAGGTCGTTCAGGACCGCCACCGCCCCCGGATCCTCCAGCAGCTCCACGGCCTGGTGGGCCAGACAGAGCCAGGGTGTGCCTGGTTCCAGGTGGGCCAGGGTCTCCAGCAGCAGGCGGCGGCCCAGGGCCCGGTCCCCGGGGGCGAAGGCGCTGCGGAGCAGCAGCACCGGCCGGAGGGCGGGGCTCGGCGGGGGCGGAGTCGTGGCCGGAGCCACGGCCAGGAGGGGCACCGGGGGCTCGGTGGCCGCCACGGCCAGCACCCAGAGGGTCCCCTGGCGCAGCTGGCGGACGCTGCGGCCCTGCTTTTCCAGGAAGCTGGTCACGTTCACCCGCAGGAGTTCGTCCTCTCCCTGGACCCGCAGGGGGTCGCCCGGGTGCTCGGCCAGGAGGGACCGCAGCTCGAGAAGGGCCTGGAAGACCGTGACGTCGAGGAGTTCGAGGGTAAGAATGTCCATGGGAGGTGGCCTTCGCGTGCCAGTTGAACACCTGGATCCCTTGGCTTTCAAGGGCTGGCTTCGCAGCGAGGCCCAGGCCGAGGGCTTTGTCCAGGTTGGCTTCGCCCCCTGCGCCCCTTTCAGCGACGAGAGCGAACGCCTGACGGCCTGGTTCCAGGAAGGCCGGGGCGCCCTCCTGCCCTACCTGGACCCGGCCATCCTGGCGGACCCCCGGGCCGTTTTCCCCGAGGCCGTCACGGCCCTGGTGGGCTTCTTCCCCTACGCCCGGCCCGAGGCTGTGCCGGGGGCGGCCCCCGGCAGCCTGAAGCTGAGCCGCTACCTCTGGGGGCCGGACTATCACATGCTCCTCAAGCCCCGCCTGGCCCGGGTGCTGGCGGCGGCCCAGGCCCGCTGGCCGGGGCTGGAGGGGCGGGTCTGCGTGGACACGGCCCCCCTCCTGGAGCGGCAGCTGGCCGTCCGGGCTGGCCTGGGCTGGCAGGGCAAGCACACCCTCCTCATCGCCGGGAAGGACGGCTCCTGGGGCTTCCTGGGGGTCCTCCTGCTGTCTGTGGCCCTGCCCCCGGACCCGCCCTCCCCCGCCGAGCACTGCGGCACCTGCACCGCCTGCCTGGAGGCCTGCCCCACCCAGGCCCTGACCCCCTTTCTCCTGGACCCAGCCCGCTGTCTGACCACCTACACCATCGAGACCGAGGCCGAGCCTCCGCCAGCGGTGGTGGCCGGCCTGGCGACGAGCCAGTGGGCCGCCGGCTGCGACCTCTGCCAGGAGGTCTGCCCCTGGAACCGGGCCCCCCTCTGGGGCGACCCGGCCCTCTGGGGGGGGCCGAGCCCGCTCCACACCCGGCCCGGCCTGGAGCTGCGCCTAGGAGCTGCCCAGTGGCGGAAGTTCACCCGGCGGACGGCCCTCCGGCGGGTCAGGGATCGGCATTGGCGCATGACCTTGGCCCGAATCCTGGGATCATGACCTCTGGCGGACCCGGCCAAATTTCTTACCCGAAGGGTCCCTTTTTGATTTTTCATTGGCACTCAAGGTCTTTTTTTCCTATAAACAAGTTTCCGGCCGAGGTTGGCCGCCCCGATTCGAGGAGGCCCCTGGAATGCCCATGAAGCACTGGACGGTCCAGGATGCAACCGCGCTGTATGGCGTAAAAGAGTGGGGCAACGGCTACTTCGGCATCAACGCCAAGGGCCACCTCGAGATCACCCCCACCCAGGACGACGCCCTCAGCTGCGATGTCTACGAGATCGTTCAGCACCTCAAGAAGAAGGGCCTCCGGACCCCCCTCAACCTGCGCTTCCCCCAGATCCTCGCCCACCGGGTGGTGGAGGTTAACGAGAGCTTCCGCCGGGCCATCAGCGAGTTCGGCTACGAGGGGTGCTACCAGGGCGTCTACCCCGTCAAGACCAACCAGATCAAGGAAGTGGTCGAGGAGATCGTCCGGGCCGGGAACAAGTACCACTACGGCCTGGAGGCCGGGTCCAAGCCCGAGCTGATGATCGCCCTCAGCCTGGACCTCCATCCCGAGGCCCTGGTGCTCTGCAATGGCTACAAGGACGAGTCCTTCATCCGCATGGCCCTGCTGGCCCGCAAGGCCGGCCGCAAGGTGGTCATCACCGTGGAGAAGATGACGGAGCTGCCGCTGATCCTGAAGGTGGCCAAGGAGCTGAAGGTCGAGCCCCTCATCGGCCTGCGGGCCAAGCTCAATGCCCAGGGCTCCGGCAAGTGGGAGACCAGCGCGGGCGACCACGCCAAGTTTGGCCTCACCACGCGCGAGATCCTCGACGCCATCGAGGTGCTGGAGAAGCGCGACCTGCTGGACTCCGTCATCGAGCTGCACTTCCACATCGGCAGCCAGATCACGGACATCCGTAAGATCAAGTCGGCCATGAAGGAAGCCACCCGCATCTACGCCAAGCTCCGCAAGATGGGGGTTCCCATCCAGTACCTCAACGTGGGCGGCGGCCTGGGCGTGGACTACGACGGCAGCAAGACCACTTTCAGCAGCTCCATGAACTACACCATCGCCGAGTACGCCGCCGACGTGGTCTACACCACCAAGGACATCTGCACCCAGGAGCAGGTGCCCATGCCGGACCTGCTCAGCGAGTCCGGTCGTGCCATCGTGGCCTACCACGAGGTCGTCGTGGTGGACATCATTGGCCTCATCGACACCACGCACACCAAGTACACCGTGACCCTCACGGGCAACGAGCCGCAGATCCTCAAGGAGCTGGCCTACACGCGGGACAACATCTCCATCAAGAACTTCTCGGAGATGTACCACGACGCCATCACCCAGAAGGACGAGATGCTGACGCTCTTCAACCTGGGCTACCTGGGCCTGGAAGACCGCAGCAAGGGCGAGACGCTGTTCTGGGAGGTCTGCCGCAAGCTGTCCCGCATCCTCAGCAGCAAGACCCTGAAATACGTGCCTGAGGAGTTCCAGGACCTCAACAAGAGCCTCGCCGATAAGCTCATCGCGAACTTCAGCATCTTCCAGTCCATGCCTGACCACTGGGCCATCGAGCAGCTCTTCCCGGTGATGCCCATCCACCGCCTCAAGGAAAAGCCGGGCCTCTCGGCGACCCTCTGCGACATCACCTGTGACAGCGACGGGAAGATGGAGAAGTTCATCGACCTGAAGGATGTGCGCGATGAGATCCCGCTCCACGAGCCCCGTGGCGGCGAAGCGTACTACGTGGCCTTCTTCCTCACGGGTGCCTACCAGGACATCCTGGGCATGCGGCACAACCTCTTTGGCGCCCCCAATGAGGCCCACGTGATGGTCCACGAGGACGACACCTTCAAGATCCAGCACATCGTCAAGGGCGACACCGTGGACCACGTATTGCGCAGCGTCCACTACGACCCCGATGTGCTGATCCAGGGCCCCCAGGCCAAGCGCAAAGCCAGCGCCAAGAGCGACGCCGCCGAAGCCCTGCGCGCCCTCCTCACCGAAGAGCGCAAGCTGCACACCTAC
>CAITBU010000193.1 GCA_903890595.1 uncultured Holophagaceae bacterium
CCGCCAAGAAGGCCCTGGGCGAGGCTGGCAAGAACGCCCGCCTCCTGGCTGAGGCCACCCGCCTGCTGCCCGGCGTGCGCACCCGGGCCCGGGCCGTGGCCGCCGTCAGCGACGCGTACATCCACGGCGGCGACCCCGAGCGCGCCTGGCAGGTCCTCCAGGACACCCTGCCCCACGCCGACGCCCCCAGCCTCCTCCGCCTCCAGCAGGGCAAAGTCGCCGCCGTCAGCGGTCGCCACCGCCCCGAAGGCCTGGCCGCCCTGGACCAGGTCCTCCGCGAACCATTAGAGGGCGCCTCCGCCGGCCACCCCGGCACCTGGTGGCGCAAAGGCCAGATCCTCCAGTCCCTCGGCCGAACCGAAGAAGCCAAACAAGCCGCCCAGGAAGCCCTCAAACTCGACCCCAAGCACCGTGGGGCGAGGGAATTGCTTGCCTCACTATGAGCAAGTTGATGGTGCTGCATTTTGATTGCCAACCAAAGTGAGCCTGGGGGATGGGCCCCACGTGAATACCGCACCTGTTTCAGCGCATGAGCCCCTGGAGGCCCTCGATGTTCTTCCTGCTTGCTTTTATCGCTATGCAATCTGTTACTACCATCCTGATTTCCCTCCATATTTTCAAAGGCAATATTGGGAACCAACGGCTAGCGCTTGTTCTAGCGGCCATCCCAACGGTGTTTCTTAGCCTATGGGTGGCTCAAACCTGGGTTCTCAGTCTCCTTAGTGCGCTGAATTTATTAGGCATCCTTACCTTGTCTACAGCGTTACTTGTTGTTGTGGTGGGATACAGCATCTACTTCAATAAGAACTCAATTGATTTTAACAAATTGAAACGATTGATCACAGCAAACAGTATAAAATGCTATATTCCAATTATTTTCTTATTTGCTGGTTTACTGTGGAAGGGCTTTGTCCTCCCAACGTGTAATACCGATGCACTCTACGTACATCTGCCACGAGCGGTGTGGATAAGGTCAATACAAGGCTTCCCTCTTTTTAACCCCTCGCAGGCAGAGTGGGGGGGACATGGCTCATTTCCGCTAAACTATGAAGGGCTCCTTGCTAACGCTATTGCACTAACTCAAAATGACCATGTTACCGAGTGGTTTTCGACCTTGTGCCTGGTGTTTTTAATATTGCTGATATTTGCTTTTATTTTAATTTTTTCAACAACTTATTCACACAAATCAATTGCGTCACTTCTCTTTTTATATCTTTCAATTCCAGTTATTACTCTTCATGGGGCCTCTGACAAGGTTGATATGGCTGTGGCTGTTGTTTTCGCCTCGACCTTGTTTTGGCTCTACTGGTGGATAACGCAGGATCAGCGGGATGCTGTTTTCCTTTTGGCTTGGTCGGCTGCCTGCCTAGGTATAGGGTTTAAGAAAACAGGCCTCATTCTAATAATGCTTGTTATTGTGGTAGCCGTAGCTACACACGTACTATCCATGAAATACCCTCGTCTCCCAAAGTGCAGCCCCGTAACGCTGTTAATACTGATTCCACTCACAGGAATGCTGCTGGGGATTGGTGGGTATATATATAATTTCTACTGGTTTGGTAATTTGTTTGGCTTTCAAGGTCCGCTGGGCATCGGTGAGAGTAGTTTTTTTAACTTCAAACAACTCTTCCAATACCCATTGTTGTTAAACTTTGTACCTTTTTCGTCTCGACCCGATGCAGTGTGGGTTCCCTGGATGTCGGCATATTGGTATTGGCCTGCTGCGAACATGTTCTTCAGTCATTGGGGAATCATATTCAACCTATGTTGCCTGGTGGCATCCCCCATTTCAATGGTTTGGGCTTATAAATTGTGGGGCAAAAAAGAGAAATACCTTTTGCCTTTGGCTGCATTTGGTGTCTTTTTGATCATCGTGACGAAGGGATACGGATATGAGGGTGGGGTGAATTCTTTTCCCCGCTTTACCCTATTCTTTTCAGTTTTCCTGGCAGTCTTCGTTCTTTGGCCACTGGTCGCATGGATCGACGCAAGATCCGACCGATGTGGGACATGGGTATACCAACTTTCCCTTGTCTTCCTTGTGTTTTCGACATCGCACTATCTCAGTAAGGATTTGTATGCTCCGTTGGATTATCTCGTAAGGTTGTCACTAGATCCTTCGTTGCGACGAACGATCGCCTCCAACCCAAATAGAACTCCCAGCGTCGTGGACCGGTTGGCAGGCCCGAGGGAGGTCATTGCCACCGACCTGACCTACCACACCTGGTTGCATCCCCTTTACGGCGCAGATCTAAACCGCCCCGTCAGGGTACTATCCTTCAGTAATGGTAAGTTTGCGATCCCTCCTGATGCCAAATGGGTTGTCGCAGATAACGTTTCTAATATGATTTGGAACCCTCAGATTTGGAACCCCGGCAAGGTGACAAATGGTGGGGACCTCCTCTCCCTGATGGGGAAAGGAGTGCCAACGGATCGGGATACCACCCTTTACAGGCAATTAATCCTGAACCCTGACTTCGAACTCATCGCAGCAGACCCCAAGGGGGCGCAATGCATCTTCCGACGAAAGGCGTGACTGACGTCCTGCGTCACGCAACTGACCCCAAGGGGCACGTTACCTGAGAATCACCCTTCGACACCGATCCCAGGGACTCCGTAAATCCCGGGATTTATAAGTCTTTTACTCTGGCCTTCGAAAAAGGAACTGACGACTGGCTTGGCACGCTTCCTGATAGATACTACGTAGGCATCGTGCCTTTTCCTCTGGGGATTCACATGACGAAACAAAAGGGCTTCACCCTCATCGAACTGCTACTCGTGCTTGCCATCATCGGCATCATCAGCGCCATTGCCGTTCCGGCCCTGCTCGGCCAACGGGCCCGCGCCCGGGACAAGTCGGCCATCACGAATATGACCGGCACGATGGGTGACCTTATTGGCACTTGGGATAAGACAAAGGAATCCGGCGCCGCTGCCACGGCATGTATAACGGCTATGGAAGGCGTGCTGACTACTGCCAATCTTGCTTCTAAGAACCCCTGGGATGGTACACTGTCTGCGTACAATGCAACTATCGCGACCACGTCCGCCCTCCCAACGGTCGTTGGTGAAGCTACTTATTACTTGGTAAATTCTAACACATTGGTGGGTAAAGTACTTGTCCAGAACTCGGTTAATGGATCCACAATGGTTGTAAAGCGGTCTAACATCGAGTAGATGTAATTGATATTTGTTACAATTGGGCCCCCTTTTGGGGGCCTTGTTGTACGAGGGGGTCCGTGCCATGCAAACACGCTTGTATACCCGTTGGTTAGGAGCTCTACTTGCCTCTTGCTTCTTAGTTGTCCTCTCGGTCGTGCTGGCCCAAGTGCACTACCGAGGGTCACAAGCTGGCCTCCCAGGACTATTTTCCCTTGCCCTCGAATTCCCGATTCTTGTCGAATTCGCAAAGGGTTGGGTCCTTAGAGAGGTGCTACCTCTTTATGGGTTGCTCAGTTTGGTGGGCTGGTTACTCACTGCGGGAGTAGGCTCCTTGATATTAGGGAAGGATTGGCAACACACATGGAATGGGAAGGCCTCCTTCCTGGCTTCCGCTGGTGGCCTGCTCTTGCTCCATGCTTGGCTCTGGTGGAAGGTCCCCACAGCCATGTGGGTAGTTCCAGGTCTGCGCGCCTTACCCATGGGAGTGGCGCTGGTGCTAACGCCTTTCGTAGGCATCGGCCTCATTCGTTGGGCTCTTCCCAGAGGATGGCGGGGCCATGTTGTCACTCTCATTTCTACAATGAGTTGGTGGCTCATGGCCCAGGCACCCTTTTGGTTGCAACCAGAACCCAGGATCACTCCAAGCCCTGGAGCGAGGGTTCCTGAGATACTCCTCCTCGCCATCGATGGCCTCAGACCGGATGTAGCCTACCAGGAGGGATTGGCATCCTTTCGTGGACAGCACGCTAGTCAGGCTTTATCACCCATCCCCGCAACACGAATGGTGTACAGCCTCCTCTGGGGCGGTGACCCGCTCCGATTTACATCCGGCCACATCATGCCGGACATTGAGGAGTTCAACCAAAAAGCACGGTATCACACGCTAGAAGCAGCACATCAGCGCGGCAAGAAAGTGCGCTTTTTCATCGACGATGGCGGCACCATTGGACTTTCGCAACGTGGGGAAGGTTTCGATCAAGTAGGCATGCCAGCCAATGGTTGGGAAAATTTTATAAACTCTAATCTTTCTGAACACTTACCCATCTATGCTTCATGGCTCGACGTTCTCCGTGTATTTCCCACAACAAACCCTTGGGCATCCCCAGACCTGGGCCTGCGGACTGCCCTCGAGCGGGGGCGGGGGGCGGACTGGGTCTTCTTCCACTCCTGCCTCACTCACCAACCCATCTTTCTGACCCGTCCCGAACTGGGCAAGATTCCTGGTTGGTGGCGCCTGCCTGCTGCCCAGATGGAGCCAATTCCCTCGGTATTTGCGGTGACCGAACGCATGGTTTCCCACTGGGATGAGCGCGGGAACCCAGCCTTAGCCTATCGGATCAGGGTGGAGACGCTGATGAAGAGCTGGGCCTCGATATGGAATGCCTTGGATCAAGATCCCCAGTATAAAAATGCAACTCGAATCTTCTTCTCTGATCATGGAGAGCGTTTCCACCATGCCGGAGAAACGGTTCAGGTCCAGGGTGTCCACGGTTATGACTTGAATCCCTGGGAAATGCAAGTGCCGCTGATACTCCAAGATGCATCGCAGCGCTCAGGGACACTCACCAGACCGGTAAGCATTCTCAGTCTACGTGTTGCACTTCACGATCTTGCCACGTCTGGGGTGCACCCAAGCCTAGAGAAAATGTCAGATACCCCAGTGTTAGCTCGTCTGAATCTCCTGCGAACAATAGGAAATCAGAAGGGGGATGAATTTGTAACTTTCGATCCACTTGGGATAGTTCAGTCAAGTTACATTGGCCCTGGTGGTGTCTGGGCTATGAAATATGAAAAACCGGCAAAGGAACGCGGAGAACACGCAGCGGTAGCAGAAATGGAAGGTCGGAATCTTGCCGTCTACCGTCCACTCCAATCAGGTGGTGCACTTCGGACCCTCTACTCTGGATACACCTGGGTTAGTGATACAAAGATCGACGAGGCATCCTACCGAGAGAAAAAACACAAGGTCGAAGCCAGCTTGGCTGCCATGAGCTATGGAGATTAGCCCTGCCTGGCGCGCTAACAGGCCTCACTGCAGTCGATAGGTTTCAGTCCCAGCCTGGTTCGTAATATAGGCATTGACGCCACCCAAGGTCGTGTCCTTGACGGTTAGCGTGTATGTAAGTCCAGAGGAGCCCACCAGCACTTCAAAGTTCATTTGGCTATTGCCGGCTGGAATGAAAGAAGGGGCCAGGTCTGTCGAGGGTCGGCTACCCGCAGCTGTCCATGTATAGGTGCCAGCTGTTCCATAGACTCCGTTGTCTGCCTTACGACTCTCCAAGGACATCTGGAGAACCTTAGCGTTGGCAATTGCATCCCCGATGACTCGGGCCCGACGCCGCTGGCCCATGAAGCTGGGGATGGCGATGCCGCTGAGGATGCCGATGATGGCCAGGACCAACAGGACTTCGATCAAGGAGAAGCCTCGAACCTGATTGCGCTGAAACACGGGAACCTCCGGAATATCAACCACCAAGGACCCTGTGTCTAGTCCTTACCGAACACGTTGGCCAAATTGAAGATGGGCAGGTACATGGCGACGACGATAAAGCCGATGATGCCGCCCAGCATGGCGATCATGACGGGCTCCATGAGGCTGGTGAGGTTGGCCACGGCGTTGTCCACCTCGTCCTCGTAGAAGTCCGCCACCTTGGCCAGCATGGCATCCAGAGCCCCAGTGGCCTCGCCCACCCCCACCATCTGCACCACCATGGGGGGAAATACTTTGGTCTCGGCCAGGGGGGTGCTGATGTTGCGGCCCTGCTCCACCGCGTCCCGGGACTTGAGGATGGCGTTCTGGACCACCATGTTGCCGGCGGTCTTGGCAGTGATGTCCATGCCCTCCAGGATGGGCACACCAGAGCTGATGAGGGTGCCTAGGGTGCGGCAGAACCGGGCCACGGCCACCTTCCGCAAGACATCGCCAATGATGGGGATCTTCAGCAGGAGGGTGTCGATCTGCAGATGCCCCACGGGAGTCTTGTAGAACTGCCGCAGGCCCACCACCGCAATGACGATACCGATGAGAATAAGCCAGCTGTAGTTGATGAGCGCATTCGAGAGGGCCATGCAGACCTGGGTGGCGAAGGGCAGCTTAGCGCCCATGCCGTCATACATGGCCGAGAAGACAGGGATGACCTTCACCATGATGATCACCACTACGCCGATGGCGATGGTGATCACGGCCACGGGGTAGGTCATGGCCCCCTTCACCTTGGAGGTCAGCTTCACGGCCTTCTCGATGTAGATGGAGAGGCGCTGGAGGATGATGTCCAGGATGCCGCCGCTCTCCCCGGCTCCCACCATGTTCACGTAGAGGTCATTGAAGGCCTTGGGGTGCCTGGCGAGGGCCGCCTGCAGGGTGGTGCCCTTCTCCACGTCATCCCGCACGGCCTCGATGATGCGCTGGAAGGCCTTGTGGTCCTGCTGGGCCCCGAGGATCTCCAGACACTGCACCAGGGGTAGGCCCGCATCAATCATCACACTGAACTGCCGGGTGAAGATGGCCAGGGCCTTGGGGGGTATCTTGCCAAAGCTGCGTGCGCCCTCTCCAGCCATCGTTCGGATATTCATGACGTCAATGCCGTTGCGCTTCAGCGTGGCGGAGGCGGCATCCCGGCTGTCCGAGACCAGCACCCCTTCCTGGATTTCGCCCAGTCGGTTCTTGCCTTTCCATGCATAAGC
>CAITBU010000194.1 GCA_903890595.1 uncultured Holophagaceae bacterium
CACGAAGTCCGGCACCACGCGTGGCACGCGGCGACCGTTGAAGTAGCCCTTCCGCACCAGTAACACCAGGTTGGCGACGTTCATGGGGGCCACCGTGGGATCGAGCTTCAGCGTCACCTGCCGCTGGCCGGCGAAGGTGATGCGGAGGCGGACCGGGCGGCCCCGCTCCGCCAGGCGGATGGCCTCGGCGAGGATGGCGCGGTCCACCGGGCCTGGCTCGGGCGCCGCGGGCCAGGGGGTGGTGGGATCCAGCTTCAGCAGGGCCCGGCGGGCCTCCAGGCGGCAGGCCCAGTCCGGGTGCTGGAGCCAGGGCTGCAGCTGAGCGAGCTGTTCGGCTGGAGCCAGCTGCCAGCGGGCATAGCTCTGGATGAGGGCCTGCTGGGACTCGAACTGGTCGTCGGCCCAGACCCGCGCCGTGAGGGCCTTCAGGTCGGCCGGGGCACTGGCCAGGTCCTCCAGAGCGGCGGCCCGGGCGATGGCGTTGGAACCGGCGAGGAGGCGGGTCCGGAGGGCGTCTGCGGCAGCGGGCGCCTGGTGCCGCAGGGCTCCCAGCAGGGCACCCTGGAGCATGGCGTCCTTGAGCCCAAGCGGCGGCTCCTGGGTGAGGGCGGCCTGCAGGTGCGGCAGGGGCGTCCGGGCCTTGGCGAGACCGTGGAAGCTGTACCACTGGGCCAGGGGATCGCTCTCGCAGGGCCAGGGTGGCGCACCCACTGGGAAGGCCTCGGCGGGGGCAGGGGTAGGCAGGCCCTCGGCCACGCGGGAAAGGATGCCCACGCAGGCCGTTGCGAGAGTGGCTGCTGTGGGCGGCTGGAGGCCCAGGCGCGGCCACAGGGGGGAAGCAGGATCGAGGGTGCGGAGGCCATTCAGGGCCAGGTCCCGGCGCAGCTCCCAGGGCCCTCGATTCCACGCGTCCTGCAGGGCCAGGATGCTACCGGGCGTGGCGGCCACCGGCGGCAGGAGGGCCTGCTCCAGGCCCGCCATCTGCAGCCGCAGGCGGGCCGCCTGGGTACGGACAGGATCGACCTGGCCGCCCTTCTGCCGGGCGGCGAAGAAGGTCTGCAGGGCAGGGGTGAGCTTGCCGCCGTTGATGCGGGCCGTGGCCACCTGGGCGTCCAGGTGCAGGTGGCGGGGCCAGGAGGCGGCGTCAGTTGCGCTCAGGCCCGCCAGAGCTTCCAGGGCCCGGGGGCTCTTCAGGCGGTTGAGGAAGAAGAGGGCCGTGAACCGGTCCTGGGGGCTGCGAGCGGCGGCGGCCCGGGCCAGCCAGAGCGCCTCGGTGGGCTGCTCCAGCTCCGGTGGCAGCAGGGCCGGAGCCCCGGGCGCACCGATGCGCCGCAGGGTGCGCTCCAGGCGCGCCCGGTCTGCCGGAGGCAGGGCGCTTTGCTGGGCCTCGGTGAAGGCGGGAGGCTGGCGCCGCCACTCCGCCTGAATGGCGTCGCGCACGGAGAAGCCGGACCCCTGGGCCAGCAGGGGCAGGCTCAGCAACAGCAGCAGGCGGCGCATGGGGACC
>CAITBU010000195.1 GCA_903890595.1 uncultured Holophagaceae bacterium
GGGTACCAGGGGACAGCCCAGGGTGCCGAGGGCATCGTCGAACATCATCCCGGCGGGTGTCATCTGGTAGCCGAAGGTGTTGATGCACATGTCGCCGCGCCGGAAGCCGGCGGCAAAGAGCGCTTCCTCCCAGCCCCAGCCTTCGTCCAGGCCCTGGGGGTCGTAGATGGGACCCGGGGAGCGGAAGACGCGGCGGACCTGATCCAGGGGCACGGCGAGGAGGCCGCCGAAGGGCGGGTTCTCCCGCTGCATGTCCACCAGCTTCGCCTTGGGGGTCACCGGCAGCTTGGCCAGGTCATCGAGGGTGCGGATGTCTCCCGGGGCCACGCCAGCGGCCTTGAGGAGGGTCCCGATGGCGGGGGCATTGGCGGCGGCGTGGGCGATGACGCCCTGAAGCCGCCGGGCCTGCTCGTCCCGCTGCTCGTCCCAGCTGCGCTGCTCCAGGTCCTGGTGCAGGAATCCTGTGGTCCGGTCCATGGGGTGCCTCTCTTGGAGAATCTAGGACAGCCAGCGCTTGCGCCGCTTGTAGTGCTTGGCGTTCTTGAAGGAGCGCTTGCTGCCGCTCTCACTGATGCCCAGGTAGAACTCCTTGACGTCCTGATTTTCCCGTAGCTTCTCGCAGGGGCCGTCCAGCACGACCTTGCCCATCTCCATGATGTAGCCGTAGTTCGCCACCTGGAGGGCCAGCGAGGCGTTCTGCTCCACCAGGAGGATGGTGGTCTTCTCTTCTTCGTTGATCTTGGCGATGATGCGGAAAATCTCCTGCACCAGCAGTGGCGCCAGGCCCAGGCTGGGCTCATCCAGGAGCAGCAGCTTGGGGCGGGCCATCAGGGCACGGCCGATGGCAAGCATCTGCTGCTCGCCGCCGGAGAGGTAGCCGGACAGCTGATTCCGGCGTTCCTTGAGGATGGGGAAGTAGTCGAACACAAGGTCGATGTCGCGCTTGACGCCGGCCCGGTCATTGCGGGTGTAGGCACCGCAGCGGAGGTTCTCCACGATGTCCAGGTCCTCGAAGACCCGGCGCCCTTCCATGACCTGGAAGATCCCCTTGCGGACGATCTTCTCGGGGTCCATGCCGTTGATCTTCTCGCCCATGAACTCGATGGTGCCCTTGGTCACCTCGCCTTCCTCGCTCTTGAGGAGGCCGGAGATGGCCTTGAGGGTGGTGGACTTGCCCGCCCCGTTGGCCCCGAGGAGGGTGGTGATCTTCCCCTCCTCACAGGAGATGGACAGGCCCTTGAGGACCAGGATCACGTCGTTGTAGACGACCTCGATGTTGTTGACTTTCAGCATGGGTTTGGCTCTTGGCTCCGAGGTGGTGCGGAGGACTGCAAACCGGCAGGGCCGGAGTAGGGCGGGGGAGGAAAGGATCCTCCCCCGCCTTCCGTTTGAGGGACTACAGGCCGAGCCACTCCTGCTTGCGCGGAAGCTCGATGGTGGCCTTCTTGACCATCTTGCCGCCCACGAACTGGGCGAGGATGACGGACATGAAAGGACGGTGGTCGGAGGACGTGTAGGTGATGGGGGCGGTGAGGCCCTGGGTGTCGAAGTTCTTCAACTGCTCGGCGTACTTGCGGATGCCGGGGCCAGTCAGTTCCTTGTTCTTTTCGGCGACCTTGAGGACTTCGCACATGGTCATCATGGAGACCCAGCCGCGGATCCAGTGGCTCACCTGGGGCTGACCGCCCGTGACCTTCTCGATGGCCTTCATGCCCGGGACCTTGTCGCCGTAGAGGGCGGCTCCGATGACGACCATGTAGCCTTCCTCGGCGCCGGCGGCGAGCTTGGGCATGCCCTCGTCCGCGCTCCAGATGTTGCCGAAGAACTTGGTGGTGAGGCCGAGCTTCTTGGCGTCCTTGAGGATGACGGAGGTGGAGACCTTGGTCCCGCCGATCCAAGCGTAGTCAGGGTTCTTCTTCTTGATGTTGAGGAGCTGGGTGGTGGCCTCGAGGGCCTTCAGGTCGACGTTCTCCTCGCCGACGATCTCAAAGCCGAGCTCCAGAGCGTAGGCCTTGCCGCCGGGGATGGGGGCCTTGCCGTAGCCGACATCGGGATAGATGAAGGCCACCTTCGGCTTCCGCTTCTCCTTCCAGTTGTCCTTGATGTACTTCAGCCCGGCGCGGCAGGCGGTGGAGTAGTCAGGGGCGCAGAAGAAGTTGTAGGGGGACTTGGTGGGGTCCGTGAGGTGGGCCGAGTAGGAGGCCGACCAGTAGGGGATCTGATCCTTGGCGACCTGCTCCTTGAGAGCCTCGGTGTCGCCGCTGCCCCAGCCCTGGATGGCCACGACCTTGTCCTGGTCCTTGAACTTCTTGTAGAGGGCGAGGGCCTCAGGGATCTTGTAGGCGTAGTCCTGCTGGAGAAGCTTGATCTTCCGGCCGTTGATGCCGCCGCTCGCATTGATGTAGTCGGTGTAGGCCTTGATGCCGTCGGCATAGGGCTTGCCGACATCGCCGGTGCCGCCCGTGATGTCGGCCAGGTTCCCGATGACGATGTCCTGGGCGGAGAGAGGTCCCGCCAGGAAGGCCATGGCTGCGAGAGCGATGGATGCGGTGAAACGTTTCATTTCGATCTCCTTTCTGAGATGGAAGTGAGTGGTGCGGGATGGTGCAGGGATGGAGCGGGAACGTGCTGGGTCAGTAGCTGAAGGGGTAGAGCTTCCAGTAGGCCTTGATCATTCGCCAGCGGTGGGCGAGGCCGTCCGGCTCGAAGATCAGAAAGAGGATGATGATGATGCCGAAGACACCGTCCTTGAAGCTCATGATCAGGAAGCCAATCTTCGGGAAGATGCTGGCCAGGGCGCCCGTGCCCACCGTGAGGGCCTGGGGCAGGAGGGTCATGAAGATCGCCCCGAGGATGGAGCCGATGACGCTGCCCAGACCGCCGATGATGACCATGGCGAGGTACTTGATGGACTCGTCGATGGTGAAGTGCTCGGCGGAGATGTAGCCCGTGTACATGCCCCACAGGGCACCGGCGATGCCGGCATAGAAGGCGCTTACAGAGAAGGAGATGAGGCGGTACTTGAAGAGGTTCACGCCCATGATCTCGGCGGAGAGGTGATGGTCACGAACGGCGATGAAGGCGCGCCCGTTGCGAGAGCGGAGCAGGTTGGTGGTGAAGGCGACGGCGCCGATGGCCATGGTGAGGGTCAGGTAGTACTTGGAGCGGTCACCATCGAAGACGAAGGACCCAATCTCTGGAGGCGGCGAGGGGATGCCGTTGCTCCCACCGGTGACGGCGTCGAGGTGCATGAAGACGTACTGGAGGATGAACTGCGCCGCCAGGGTGGCGATGGCCAGGTAGAGGCCCTTGAGGCGGGCGCTGGGCAGGCCGAAGATCATGCCGATGGCGGCTGCCGTGAGGCCGGCGGCGGGCATGGCCACCCAGAAGGGCAGGTGCGCCACTCGCATGAAGTAGGAGCAGGAGAAGGCACCGACCCCCATGAAGGCGCCCTGGCCCAGGGAGATCTGGCCCGTGAAGCCGGTGACGATGTTGATGCCGAGGGCCCCGATCACGGCGATGGCGATGGTCGTCATCGTGCTGGTGACGTAGTTGGACGAGAAGAGGGGCGTCGTATACAGGAGAAGGACGAAGAGACCCACCGCCACCCGGACAAAGGGCGTCTGGAAGACCTTCATGTCATCCCGGTAGGTTTCCTTGAAGTCGCCGCAGTGGGAAACGCTCATGGTTCCATCCAATTCGAGGCTTGCAGTTCGGCGCTCATACCCGCTCGATCTCCTTCTTCCCGAAGAGTCCGTAGGGCTTGATCATCAGGATGATGACGAGGAAGACAAAGGGTGCGACTTCCTTGATGCCCTGGAGCCCGAAGACGCTCTTGAGGACGCCATCCGAGAGGTTCTCCAACACCCCGACGATGAGCCCGCCGAGGGCGGCCCCGGGGATCGAGTCGAGCCCGCCGAGGATGACCGCCGGGAAGACCTTCAGCCCGAAGTGGCCGAGCTGGACGTTGATGCCGTTGATGCTGCCGATGAGGATGCCGCCAATGGCCGAGACCACCGAAGCGATGCACCAGGCCAGGGCGAAGATGTTCTTCACCGGGATGCCCATGGAGAGGGCGACCTGGTTGGAGAAGGCCGTGGCCCGCATGGCCACACCCGCCTTGGAGTACTTGAAGAAGAGGGCGAAGAGGGCGAGGAGCACCGCCGAGAGCCCGAAGCTCCAGAGGTACACCTGGCTGGTGGGGAGCCCCATGATGTTCACATCCGTCGGGGGGAAGAGCGGGGGGTCATAGACCTGGATCTGGGTGCCCCAGATCGCCGTCACGATGCTGCGCAGGACGGAGGACAGGCCGATGGTCACCATGATGATGGAGATCACGGGCTCACCGATCATGGGCCGCAGGATGAGGCGCTCGACGATGAGGGCCAAGATGACGGAGAAGACCAGGGTCATGAGGAAGGCCCAGAACCAGGGCACCTTGTACTGCACGACCATGGAGTAGCAGAAGTAGGCCCCGAACATCATCAGCTCACCCTGGGCGAAGTTCACGACGCTGGTGGACTTGAAGATGATGGCGAAGCCGAGGGCCACCAGGGCATAGATCGAGCCGAGCACGAGTCCCGAGATGACGAGCTGGAGGTAGAACTCCATGGATACTCCTGGATGCCTCTTGCGGGTTGCTTCTA
>CAITBU010000196.1 GCA_903890595.1 uncultured Holophagaceae bacterium
GGTGAGGTGAGTGCGGAGGTGTTCGAGCAGTACCGCATTCCGACCTACCACGAAGCCAGCTACAAGCCCTTCATCATCAGTGCCCTCATGTTCCTGACCCGCCTGAAGGACCCGGGCGCCAAGCTCGAGCAGATCATCCAGCGCGCCCAGAACCTCTCCATCTAGGACTCACAAGGGCATCCTGGGCCTCCCGGCCCCGGATGCCCTTTCCCGTTGCCCCCTTCCCAAGGACCCCCATGACCCGCACCGTCGTCATTGCCATCGGAGGCAACTCCCTCATCGCGGACAACCACCACCAGAGCGTGTCGGATCAGTACAGCGCCGCCGTGGAGACCTGCGGGCACATCGCTCACATGCTCGAGGCAGAGCCCCTGCGGCTGGTGGTCACCCACGGCAACGGCCCCCAGGTGGGCTTCATCCTCCGGCGCTCTGAGCTGGCCGCCCCCGAGCTGCACATGGTGCCGCTGGACAGCTGTGTGGCGGACACCCAGGGTGCCCTGGGCTACCACCTGCAGTGCGCCCTCTACAACGAGTTCGTGCAGCGAGGCCTCGCCCGCACCGCCGCCACGGTGGTCACCCAGGTGCTGGTGGACGCCAAGGATCCCGCCTTCGCCAAGCCCAACAAGCCCATCGGCAGCTTCATGGATGCCGAGCAGGCGCAGCGCCACCGCGAGGTGGACGGCTGGGACCTGGTCGAGGACTCCGGCCGTGGCTGGCGGCGCGTCGTGGCTTCCCCGGTGCCCCAGAAGGTGCTGGAGATGGGCGTGGTGAAGACCCTCCTCGACGCTGGTGTGGTGGTCATCGCCTGCGGTGGGGGCGGCATTGCCGTGGTGGAGGGCCCCAACGGGGTCATCCACGGCACCTCGGCGGTGATCGACAAGGACCTCGCCAGCAGCCTGCTGGCCCGCCAGATTGGGGCCGACCTGCTGGTCATCTCCACGGCGGTGGAGAAGGTCTGCCTGGACTTCGGCAAGCCCACCCAGCGCAGCCTGGACACCATCACCCTGGCGGAGGCCAAGCAGTACATCACAGAAGGCCACTTCAAGCCCGGCAGCATGCTGCCCAAGGTCCAGGCCGTGGTGGACTTCCTGGAAGGGGGGGGCAAGGAAGCGATCATCACCGACCCCGCCCACCTCGGCGCAGCCCTGGCGGGTCGCGGCGGCACGCACATCATTCCCTGATGTTTTCTAGGCCCGACCCCTCTCACGGAGAGCGCTCATGAACCTGCCACCCACTGGCTCCGAATCCCTGCTGCTGCACAACCCGCTGTTCGATGCGGAGAAGCGCTGGCCGGCGCCGGACCCGGTGGTGTGGTCCTTTCATCGCCGGATGCCGGCCTACCTGGCGACCACCCTCTTCGACTGCCCCGAGCTGGCCCGCAAGTACGGGGTGAAGCGGGTGCTGGTGAAGGCGGAGACCCAGCGCCTGGGCCTGCCCAGCTTCAAGATCCTGGGGGCCTCCTGGGCCACCTACCGGGCCCTCTGTGACCACCTGGGCTTCGAGCCGGAGCCCTGGCTCAACATCAACGACCTGGCCCGGCGCATCAGCTACCTCAAGCCCTTTGCCCTGGCGGCGGCCACCGATGGCAACCACGGCCGCGCCGTGGCCTTCATGGCTCGCCTGCTGGGCTTCCAGTGCCACATCTTCGTGCCGGCGGGAACGGTCCCGGCGCGCATCCACGCCATCCAGAACGAGGGCGCGGCCGTCACCGTGGTGGAGGGGGACTACGACGCCGCCGTGGCCCGCTCCGCCGAGGAAGCCAGCGACCGCTGCCTGGTCATCTCCGATACCTCCTGGCCCGGCTATGACGTCACCCCCCGCCGGGTGGTCGAAGGCTACACCACCATCTACATGGAGATCGAGCAGGCCCTCCGCTCCGCCGGGATCCCGGACCCGGACGTGGTTCTGGTGCCCGTGGGTGTGGGCGCCTTCATGAGCGCCACCGTGAGCTACTTCCGCAGCCGGCCCTGGAACGGTGCCCTCGTGGGTGTTGAGCCCGCAGATGCCAACTGTGTCCAGGCCTCCGCCGCCAAGGGTGAGATGACGGCCGTCCCGGGCCCCCACTCCTCCATCATGGTGGGCCTCAACTGCGGCCTGCCGTCCCCCGTGGCGTGGCCGCGGGTGTCCACGGGCGTGGACTGGATGATCTCCATCGGCGACCACCGGGCCCGGCAGGGCATGCAGGAGCTGGCCAGTGCCGGCGTGGTGGCCGGTGAGACCGGTGCTGCAGCCCTGGGTGCTCTGGCCGCCCTCTACGAGGATGCCTCCGCCGCGGAGTTCCGGGAGCGGGGCCTGCTGGGTCCCGATAAGACCCTGCTGCTCATCGTCACTGAGGGCGCCACGGACCGCGGCAACTACCAGGCCATCGTGGGCCGTCCCCCCGAAGAGGTGGGCACCCTGCTGACCCTGAGCCGGTAAGCCTCCCGGGGCTATCGGCTGGACTGACAATGCACACCACTAAGGACACGAAGACGCCCTTCGTGCCCTTCGTGGAGATCCTTGAAGGCCCAAATCGGCGGCATGCCTAGTAGCGGATCTTGTCCGCCTTGGCGTCCCAGGCCCGGAAGACCGCCAGGGCCTCCTCTCGCATGAGCTGGGTGAGGGGGAGGCTGCGATCGGGCAGGGGCAGGGCGACCTCCCGGTAGAGCCAGGCGTCGTCGAAGGAGATGGCGGCGGCGTCGGCCTGGTCGTTGGCGTAATAGATGCGGCCCAGGCGGGCCCAGTAGATGGCCGCGAGGCACATGGGGCAGGGCTCGCAGCTGGTGTAGATCTCGCAGCCCTGGAGGGAGAAGCTGGCGAGGCTCGCACAGGCCTGGCGGATGGCGGTGACCTCAGCGTGGGCGGTGGGATCACAGGTGGAGGTGACCCGGTTCCAGCCTTCGCCGACGATCACGCCATCCTTCACCACCACAGCACCGAAGGGACCGCCCTCGCCGGCCTCCATGTGGAGGCGGGAGAGCTCGATGGCCCGGGCCATGAAGGTGCGGGGATCAAGTGGGAGGCTCATGGGTGTTCCTGGCTGGGCATGGACATGGGGCATCCTGTGGGCAAACGGGCGATTCTAGCGGAAGGTGGCTGGGGCCGCCAACGGGGGTTTGGGCCGAGCGGGTTTGGGGCATGAATGACTTCCTGGTCGCCATCCATTACCGACTCAGCAACTTGTGCAAAATCGAAGTCTATGGGGAGGTTCGGGCAGGCGCCATGCGAGTGAAAAATTTTGACTTACTTATATAAAAAATTTACACTTCATCCCATTCTGCACGAAAATCTTGTCCAGTTCCGCAAAGATGGATCCAGCGGGATTTCCAGGCACGCCGGAACCCGCTCGCACCCCTCGGGGGCCCAAGCCCCCAGATGAATTGCCGGGAAGGCCCGATGACCAACCAGACTCCCGAAACGCCCAGGCTCGCCATCAAGGGCATCCGCAAGGTCTACCCCTCCGTGGTGGCGAACGATGGCATCGACCTCACGGTGATGCCCGGGGAAATCCATGCGGTGCTGGGGGAGAATGGCGCCGGCAAGTCCACCCTCATGAAGGTGATCTACGGCGTGATCCGCCCAGATGAGGGCGAGATCCTCTGGGAGGGCCAGGCCGTCACCGTGCCCAACCCCGCCCAGGCCCGGGCCCTGGGCATCGGCATGGTGTTCCAGCACTTCTCCCTGTTCGAGACCCTCACGGTGGTGCAGAACGTGGCCCTGGCGCTGCCGGGCGACTTCGACCTGCCGGCCCTGGCCAAGCGCATCGAGGAGGTCTCGGAGCGCTACGGCCTGCCGGTGGACCCCCGTCGCCTGGTCCACGCCCTCTCCGTGGGTGAGCGCCAGCGGGTGGAGATCATCCGCTGCCTGCTCCAGAACCCTCGCCTGCTCATCCTGGACGAGCCCACCTCGGTGCTCACGCCCCAGGCGGTGCGCAAGCTCTTTGAGACCCTGCGCAAGCTGGCCTCCGAAGGGGTGAGCATCCTCTACATCAGCCACAAGCTCGACGAGATCCAGGAGCTCTGCCACCGGGCGACGGTGCTGCGGGGGGGCCGGGTCACCGGGACCTGCATTCCGTCCCAGGAGACCCCCAAGACCATGGCCCGCATGATGATCGGGGAGGACCTCCCGGCCTGCAGCCACGGCGAGCCTGGGGCGGAAGGGGAGCTGCGCCTGGAGCTCATCAGCCTGGACCACCCCACGGACGATCCCTTTGGCACCCAGCTGCGCAACATCTGCCTGCAAGTGCGCAGCGGCGAGATCGTGGGCATCGCCGGGGTGTCGGGCAATGGCCAGCAGGAGCTGCTGCGGGCCATCTCCGGCGAAGAGGCGGTGCGCGACCACCATGCGGTGCGGGTCTGTGGCCAGGATGTGGGCCACCTTAACCCGGCCCGCCGACGGACCCTGGGCATGTGCTTCGTGCCCGAGGAGCGCCTGGGGCGCGGGGCCGTCCCCCGCCTGACCCTCACGGAGAATGCCCTCCTCACGGCCCACCGCAAGGGCATGCTCAGCGGCGGGCTCATCCGCTTCAAGGTGGCCCAGCGCTTTGCCGAAGACTGCATCGCCCGCTTCGACGTCAAGTGCGGTGGGGCGGGCTCCGAGGCCAAGTCCCTCTCCGGGGGCAACCTCCAAAAGTTCATCGTGGGCCGCGAGATCATGCAGGACCCCAAGCTGCTGGTGCTGGCTCAGCCCACCTGGGGCGTGGACGTGGGTGCCGCCTCCTTCATCCGCCGCTCCCTGTTGGAGTTGCGGAGCTCAGGCACAGCGATCCTGGTGATCTCCGAGGAGCTGGAAGAGCTGTTCGAGATCTGCGATCGCATGGTGGTGATCGCCAAGGGCACCCTCTCCCCCAGCACGGCCACATCGGAAACCGATGTGGAGGAGATCGGCATGTGGATGAGTGGCATGTGGCCCGGCGCAGCCGAGCAGGACGGGGCTCCCCATGTGGCTTAAGTTCGAACCGCGGGCCGAGCCGTCCCGCCTCATGACCTACCTGTCGCCCCTGCTGGCGGTGGGCCTGATGTTCCTGAGCGGCCTGTTGCTCTTCTGGGTGCTGGGCAAGGACCCCATCGAGGGCTTCCGGGTCTTCTTCCTCTATCCCATGAGGGATGCCTACAGCATTGCCGAGCTGTTCCTCAAGGCCACGCCCCTCATGCTCTGCGCGGTGGGCCTGTCGGTGGGCTTCAAGGCCAATGTCTGGAACATCGGTGCCGAGGGTCAGCTGCTCATCGGGGCTCTGGCCGGTGGCTGGGTGGCCCTGCGCTTCGAGCACAGCACCAGCCCCTTCCTGCTGCCCGCCATGATCCTGGCCGGTGCGGTGGGGGGCATGCTCTGGGCCGCCATCCCGGCCTTCCTGCGCACCCGCTTCAATGCCAACGAGATCCTCACCAGCCTGATGCTGGTGTACGTGGCGGAGCTGGTCGTGTCCTGGTTGGTGCACGGCCCCTGGAAGGATCCGGACGGCTTCAACTTCCCCCAGACCAAGGTCTTCAGTGCCGCCGCAACGCTTCCCCTGATGCTGGCGGGCACCCGGGTGAACATCGCCCTGCTCTTCGCCCTGGGCGCGCTGGTGGCGGGGTGGGTCTTCATGAACCGCAGCTTCCTGGGCTATCAGATGAAGGTGGCCGGGCAGGCTGAGAATGCGGGCCGCTATGCCGGCTTCTCCGCCCGGCGCTCCGTGTGGTTTGGCATGCTGGCGGGTGGCGCCATGGCGGGCATCGCCGGCATCGCCGAGGTGGCGGGACCCGTGGGCCAGATCACCGAGAAGATCAGCCCCGGCTATGGCTTCGCCGCCATGATCGTGGCCTTCGTGGGTCGCCTGAGCCCCATTGGGATCCTGTTCAGCAGCCTCCTCATGGCCATCCTGTACGTGGGTGGCGAGCAGGCCCAGCAGTACCTCAGCCTGCCCTCCTCCATCTCCAAGGTCTTCCAGGGCATGCTGCTGTTCTTCCTGTTGGGCTCTGACGTGTTCATCAATTTCCGACCCCGGTTCGTCCGGCGCAGGAAGTAGGGGCGGCCATGGGACTGGACTTTCTCAGCTCGATCCTCTTCGCCACCGTCGTGGCGGGTACACCCCTGATCATCGTTGCCGTCGGGGAGCTGGTCACCGAAAAGGCCGGCGTCCTGAACCTGGGGGCCGAAGGCATCATGTGCGTAGGTGCGGTGGCGGCCTTCGCCGTGGCGTACCACACGCATAGCCCCATCCTGGGCATCCTGGCGGGCATGGTGGCGGGCATGGCCATGTCCCTGCTCTTCGGGATCTCGGCCCTCACGCTCATGGCCAACCAGGTGGCCTCGGGCCTGGCCCTCTCCATCTTCGGCGTGGGCTTCTCCGCCTTCGTGGGCAAGCCCTACGAGTCCGTGGCCCTGGCCAGCGTGCCCTTGGTCCCCATCCCCCTCCTGCACAAGATCCCCGTTCTTGGGCCGGCCCTCTTCAACCAGCAGGGTCTGGTCTATTTCTCCTGGGTCCTGCTGGGGGCGGTGGCCTGGTTTCTCTACCGCACCAAGGCGGGCCTTATCCTCCGGGCCGTGGGGGAGTCGCCGGTTTCGGCCCACTCCATCGGCTATGGGGTGGTCAGAATCCGATACCAGGCGGTCCTCTTCGGGGGCGCCATGGCGGGCATCGGTGGGGCTTTCATGTCGGTCTTCTATACCCCCATGTGGGTGGAAGGCATGGTGGCGGGCCGCGGTTGGATCGCTCTTTCTCTTGTGGTATTTGCCACATGGCGCCCGCTGCGGGTCATGATAGGGGCATACCTTTTTGGCGGATGCATGATCATGCAGATGTTCGTACAGGGTTCTGGGGCCAAGGTCACCATCCCGGCCCAGTTCCTGTCGGCGCTCCCCTACGTGGCCACGATCCTGGTGCTGGTGCTCATCTCCAGGAACCGGGGCACCATCCGTCTCAACTCTCCAGCTTCCCTCGGGCAGACGTTCCTGCCTGATGCCTGAACCCCCCCCCAACCCACTGCCCCTCTGGGGCGGATCCCCCCCAACCATGGAGGAACACCGCATGAAGACCTGTAACCTCGCACTGGCCGGCGCCCTGCTCGCCACCGCCGCCCTCAACGCCGCCCCCCCGGCCGCCCCCGTGAAGATCGGCTTCATCTACGTCAGCCCTGTTGGGGACGCCGGCTGGACCTACCAGCACGACCTCGGCCGCAAGCAGATGGAGGCCACCTACAAGGGTCAGGTCACCACCAAGTTCATCGAGAACGTGCCCGAGGGTGCGGACGCTGAGCGCATCATCCGCCAGATGGCCCAGGACGGGAACACGATCATCTTCACCACCAGCTTCGGCTACATGAACCCCACCGAGAAGGTGGCCAAGACCCTGCCCAACGTGACCTTCTTCCACGCCACCGGCTACAAGTCCGGCGCGAACATGGGCATCTACAACGCCCGCTTCTACGAAGGCCGCTACCTCAACGGCGTCATCGCCGGGAAGATGAGCAAGACCAACGTGGCCGGCTACGTCGCCGCCTTCCCCATCCCCGAAGTGGTCATGGGCATCAACGCCTTCGCCCGCGGCATGAAGAGCGTCAACCCCAAGGCTGAAGTGCGCGTCATCTGGGTGAACAGCTGGTTCGATCCGGGCAAGGAGCGCGAGGCCGCCATGACCCTCATCGCCCAGGGCGCTGACATGATCACCCACCACACCGACTCCACCGCCGTGGTGCAGGCCGCCGAAGAGAAGCACAAGGAAAAGGGCACCTGGGCCTTCTCCTACCACTCCGACATGGCCAAGTACGGTCCCACCGCCCAGCTGTCCGGCACCACCCACGTCTGGGGCGACTTCTACACCAAGACCGTCAAGGAAGTGCTCGACAAGAAGTGGAAGGGCACCAACGTCTGGGGCGGCATCAAGGACGGCATGATCCAGCTCGCGCCCATGAGCAAGTCGGTTCCCGCCGACGTGCAGAAGCAGGTCAAGGGCTTGGAAGCTTCCATCAAGGCCGGCAAGTTCCATCCCTTCGCTGGCCCTGTGGTCGACCAGGACGGCAAGGAGCGCGTCGCCAAGGGCAAGGACATGTCCGACAGCGACATGAACGCCATGAACTACTACGTCCAGGGCGTGGCTTCCGCGTTCCCCAAGAACTAATGCACTGACTGTGGCGGGTGGGCGGGGGCTGCTGCCCCTTCCCGCCCCACCACGGTGTTCTTTGCAAGCTTGAAAGGCATTGAAAATGGCCATGCTTCAGATCAACGGCCAGGAAGTTGTTACGTCGAAGGAAGGGAACCTCCTGGATTTTCTTCGGGACGAACTGAACCTCACCTCGGTGAAGAACGGTTGCTCGGAAGGAGCCTGTGGCGCCTGCATGGTGCTGGTGGATGGCAAGGCCTCCCGGGCCTGCCTGTTCAACACGGCCAAGCTGGAGGGCAAGCGCGTCGTCACGCTGGAAGGACTCTCGCCCCGAGAGAAGGCTGTCTACGCCTGGTCCTTCGCCCAGGCCGGTGCGGTCCAGTGTGGCTTCTGCATCCCAGGCATGGTGATCAGTGCCAAGGGTCTGCTGGATGCCAATCCAGATCCCCGCCCCGAGGACGTGACCCAGGCCCTGGCCCAGAACATGTGCCGCTGTACGGGCTACGTAAAGATCGAGCAGGCGGTGCTGGCGTCCGCGCGGCTCCTGCGGGAGAACCTCCCGGTCCCCGAGGAATCCGCCACCCCACTCAGCGTGGGCGCCCGGATCTGCCGCACCGATGCCCGGGAGAAGGTCCTGGGCACGGGCCTCTACGTGGATGACATGAAGCGTCCGGGCATGCTGCACGGCGCCGTACTGCGCGCCCCCAAGCCCCGGGTGAAGGTGCTCGGCATCGACACCACGGAGGCCCTGGCCCTGCCGGGCGTAAAGCTCATCCTCACCGCCGCGGATGTTCCGGGCGAGCGGCACCAGGGCCACATCGTCCATGACTGGCCCGCCCTCATCGCCGTGGGCGAAGAGACCCGCTACGTGGGCGACGCCCTGGCGCTGGTGGCCGCCGAGACGCGTGCCCAGGCCAAGGCGGCACTGCTCCTGATCAAGCTCGACTGCGAGGTGCTGCCGCCCCAGGTGGATCCCCGGCGGGCCCAGGACGAAGGCGCGCCCCAGCTGCATCCCAAGGGCAACCTGCTGGCCCGCACCGTCCTCAAGCGCGGCGATGTGGACCGGGCCTTCGCAGAGGCTGCGCACATCGTCCGTCAGACCTTCAACACCCCGGAGACTGAGCACGCCTTCATGGAGCCTGAGAGCGCCCTGGCGGTACCCGAGGCCGACGGCACGCTGACGGTCTACACCGGCACCCAGAGCATCTACGACGACCACAAGGGCATCATCGGCGTGCTGGGCGTGGGCCCCGAGCAGGTCAAGGTGGTCAGCGCCTACGTGGGCGGCGGCTTCGGTGGCAAGGAGGACCTCATCGTCCAGCACCATGCCGCGCTGCTGGCGAACGCCACGGGCGTGCCCGTGAAGGTCACCCTGGGCCGGCAGGAGAGTCTGCGGGTGCATCCCAAGCGGCATGCCTTCGAGATGGCCTACGAAGTCGCCGCCGATGCCACAGGTCGCATCACCGCCATGAAGGCCTACCTGCTGGAAGACACCGGCGCCTACGCCTCCCTGGGCGGCCCCGTGCTGCAGCGGGCCTGCACCCACGCCGCCGGTCCCTACAAGATCCCCAACGTCGACATCGTCGGCGAGGCGGTCTACACCAACAACCCGCCCGGGGGTGCCTACCGGGGTTTTGGCGTCACCCAGTCCTGCTTCGCCATGGAGTCCTGCCTGACCCTGCTCGCCAAGGAGGTGGGCCTCACGCCCTGGCAGATTCGCTACCTCAATGCGGTGGAGCCCGGCGACGTGCTGCCCAACGGCCAGATCACCGATGCCGGCACGGCCCTCAAGGAGACCCTGCTGGCTGTGAAGGAGCTCTGCGAGGCGCGGCCCGACGCGGGTGTCGCCTGCGCCATGAAGAACGCTGGCATCGGCGTGGGCCTCTCGGACGTGGGCCGCGTGCGCATCCGCATCCAGGGCGGCAAGGCCGTGATCTACACCAGCGCCGCCTGCATTGGTCAGGGTCTGGCCTCGGTGCTCCTGCAGTTCGTGGCCAAGGCCTCGGGGCTGTCCTGGGGCCAGCTCGAAGTGGCTGTGCCCGACACCTCCACCTCGCCCAATGGCGGCACCACCACGGCCTCCCGCCAGACGGTGTTCAACGGCGAGGCCGCCCGCCTGGCCGCCACGGACCTGGGCAAGGACTTGACGACCCAGAGCCTGGCGGAGCTGGAAGGTCGCGAGTACTACCGCGAGTACTCCGGCGTCACGGATCCCATGGGTTCCGACAAGCCCAACCCCGTGAGCCACGTGTCCTACTCCTATGCCACCCAGGTGGTCCTGCTCAATGCAGACGGACGGCTGGAGCGGGTCGTGGCCGCCCACGACGTGGGTAGGGCTGTGAATCCCAACCAGGTTGAGGCGCAGATCGAAGGCGGCGTGGTCATGGCGCTGGGCTACGCCCTCACGGAGGACTTCCCGCTCCGGGACGGTGAGCCTCTCGCGAAGTACGGCACCCTCGGCCTCTTCAAGTCCACCCAGGTGCCGCCCATCGAGCCCCTCATCATCGAGAAGAACTCGGATCCCCTGGCCTATGGGGCCAAGGGCATCGGGGAGATTGTCAGCATCCCGACGGCCCCCGCCGTGGCGGGTGCCTACTTCTATCGGGACGGCCAGTTCCGCACCAGCCTGCCCCTGGTGGGGACGCCTTACAGCCGGAAGAAGCCATGAACCTCGAGCTCCTCAGGGCCATCGTGGCCCATCCTCAGGACCTCGTGCTGTGTACGGTCCTGCGGGTTCGGGGCTCAGCCCCCCGCCATGCGGGGTCCAAGATGCTCGTGGGCCGCGAGGGCCGTCTGCTGGGCTCGGTGGGGGGCGGTCGCGGCGAGGCCCTGGCCCTGGCGGAGGCGGCCGGTAGGCTCGGCGGTGCGCAGCCCGCCATCCTGGAGATCGACATGCAGGGCATGGATGCGGAAGGTCCCGCCATGGTCTGCGGCGGCACCAGCCGCCTCTTGGTGGAACCCCTGGGGGAGCGGACCTCCTACCGGCTGGCCCTCGGACTGCTCGAGCAGGGTCTGCCTGCCCTGCTGGTCAAGCGGCTGGACACAGGGCAGACGGCCCTGCTGGATGCGGCGGGCGCCTGGGTGGAGGGCACCCTGCCGGGCACCGAC
>CAITBU010000197.1 GCA_903890595.1 uncultured Holophagaceae bacterium
CGTGAGGGAAGCCCCGCAAGAGCCATCCATGTACGAGGTCCTCTCCGGGCGGGAGCGGGAGATTCTCAAGCTGGTGGCCGAAGGCAAGCGCTCCAAGGACATCGGAAGCTACCTGGGCATCAGCCCCAAGACCGTGGAGCGGCACCGCTCGAACCTGATGAAGCGCCTGGGCCTGCATTCCGTGGCGGCCCTGACCTCCTACGCCATCACGAAGGGCCTCCTCGAGCCTTAGGCGAGCGGGTTCCTGGGTTTGGGTAGGCCATGCCATGTCCAGTAATTGATCTCTGTTGTAACGAATTGACTAAGAAAAGAACGGTTGACATCGTTCTTGAGGGGGAAATACTACGAATCTGATTTCAATGCATTTCCCAGCGACCCGCTCCGGTTGGGTCTCGATGCTCGGTGCGGTTCTCCCCTGGAGGCGGCATGTCCCACGCCCCATTCACGCTGCCAGGACGCGGGTCCGAGTACCCGGAAGCCCTCGCCCGGGAGGAGTCGGTCCGGGTTCAGGCGCGGCGGGCCAAGGCCGAGCAGGAGCTGGGCCAGCCCCTGACGGGAAGCGGCCCCATCGGCCTGGCCCTCTCGGGCGGGGGCATCCGCAGCGCCACCTTCTGCCTGGGTGTGCTCCGGGGCCTGGCCCGCAAGGGCATCCTGGCGAAGGTGGACTTTCTGAGTACGGTCTCCGGCGGCGGGTACGCCGGGAGCTTCCTGGGCGCCCTCATCCAGCGGGACGGACTGGCTGGCGCACTGACCTGCTTGGAGCAGGATCCGCCGCCCCTGCCGGGGAGCGCTGGGACGGCCCCCACGGCGGTGCCCCCCAGGGCCGGCTCGCCCATCCGGTGGCTGCGGAACAACGGCCGCTATCTGGCCCCCAGCGGCAGCGGGGACCTGCTGCTCATTGCCTCGATTCTGTTCCGCAACTGGGTCGCTGTGCAGGTGGTCCTGGGGAGCTTCTTCCTCGCTGTCCTGCTGGCCCTGAAGGGGGTCTGGGCTCTGCCCCTTCCGGCCTCCTTCCTCGCCTGGACGGCGCAGCCCGGGTCCACCCTCTGGCTCAGTCCCTGGGGCATCTTGGCGGGCCTCCTGTTCCTGCTGGCGGTGGTGCCACCGGGCTGGGCCTACTGGCTGGTGGAGGCCCGGGGGGAGGATCGCAAGTCTCGGCTGTTCTCGCCGGTGCGGGTGGCTGCAGGGTCGGTCCTGCTGTTTGCGGGGGTGGGCTGCGTCGGGCTCTGGGCACCCTCCGTCCGGGAGGCGACCCGGCCCTTGTTCGGAATCTCCTGGGTGACCTGGCTGGGCTTCGGTGCGGCTCTCGAAGGCCTGCAGGCCGTGGCCTGGCTGGCCCTGCTGGAGCGGGGCTTCGCCCGGGCGACCGGCCTGGGCCAGAGCTCACCCTTCGAGCCCCTGCCGGCGCAGCGCGCCTCCTGGCTGCGGTGGCGGCTCTCCCACCTGCTCAACTCGGGCCTCATGGTCACCCTCCTGGTGCTCCTGTTTGCCGGGGCCGACACCCTGGGGCAGTCCGCCTACGCCATCTGGTCCGATCAGGGCCGCCACGGGGTGGCCCTGTGGGCCGCGGGCTTCGCCTCCGTGGCCGGTGCCCTGTCCGTGTGGGGGCATAAGCTGGCCAACCTGCTGCCGGAGAAGAAGCAAGGGGTGCCACTCCCCGTGAACCTGCTGGCAGGGGTCGCTGCCACGCTCTTGCTGACCACCCTGCTGGTGGGCTACGCCGCCCTGGCCACGGGCCTGGCCTGGGGCTTCAAGCCCGTGGGCTGGCCCCTGCAGACGGCCCAGCCGACGGGCTCCGTGGGGGCCCTGCTGCTGCAGCCAGCCACCCCGGTTCAGGCGCGCGCTGCCGTCAGCCCGGCGCGCGTCGCCGAAGCAGCGGCGCAGGCGTCCAACCCCGCACCACCGCCGACCGTCACGGCCCCCGGCGCACCCTTTGCCCGGCGTCTGTGGCTGGGAGCGCTGCTGCTCGCGGCCGCCCTCAGCATCTTCGCCTTCGGCCGCAACCTCGCCTTCCTCAACCTCAGTGCCATGAGCGCCTTTTACAAGGAGCGGCTGACGCGCACCTTCCTGGGGGCGAGCAACCCCGAGCGCCGGACCCGCACCACCAGTCCGCGCGACAATGCGCCCGGCGATGACCTGCCCTTCGAGAGCTACCAGCCCTGGCAGCAGGGGGGGCCGCTCCACTTCGTGAACGTGACCATCAACGAGACTCTGGATGGCTCCACCCAGATTCAGAATCAGGATCGCAAGGGCCTGATCCTGGCGGCGGGCCCGGTGGGTCTCAGCGTGGGCGTGCGGCACCATGCGCTGTGGGCAAAGGAGAACTCCTGCCTGCTCCAGCCCGAGGTCGGAAGCCACTGGCCCGTCTTCTTCTCCAGCCACGGACAGGCCCTGGCCCCCCAGCCCCTGACCCTCGGCCAGTGGGTGGGCATCTCCGGCGCGGCGGTCAGCACGGGCATGGGCGCCCGCACCAGCTTCGGCCTGAGCTTCCTCTGCGGGTTCTTCAACCTCCGCACCGGCTACTGGTGGCAGAGTGGCGTGGATTCCTCCCAGCGCACCGACAAGGCCGCAGGTCAGTCCGGCCTCTGGCACCGCTTCTCCCGAGCCCTGCCCGTGCAGGCCCACCTGCTCGACGAGTGGATGGCCCGCTTCCAGGGGACCGTGCGGCGCTACTGGTACCTCAGCGATGGCGGGCACTTCGAGAACTCGGGGGTCTATGAGCTGGCCCGGCGGCGCGTCCCCTTCATCATCCTGTGCGACGCCGGGGGGGATGCGGACTACGTCTTCGACGACCTGGGCAACCTCACCCTCAAGCTGCGCAACGACTTCGGCGCGGAGCTGCGGTTCCTGGCAGCCCCGGAGCTGGCCGGGGCCTGGCTGGAGGTCGAGCAGGGCCTCGGCCTGCCCGCAGGGCTGGGCGCAGGGGCGGGCCTGGGCCCCCTGGAAGCCCTGCGCCGCGGCGACTGGGTGCAGGGTGCGGGCGGTGCCGTCCTGGCCAAGGCGGCGACGGAGGGCCACTCCCGGGCCCATGCCGCCCTGGCGAAGATCACCTATCCCTGCGGCCCGGACGAACAGCCCGCGCACTCCTACCTGCTGGTGCTCAAGCCAGCGCTGATGGGCGACGAGCCCATGGACATCCGCTACTACCATGCGACCCACGCCGACTTCCCCCACGAGTCCACGGCGGACCAGTTCTTTGACGAGGCCCAGTGGGAGGCCTACCGCAAGCTGGGTGAACACTCCGTGGACGCGGTCTTCCAAGGACACAGCGCATGAGCACAGAGACCACGGTTGTCTTCCTGCACGGCATGGGCAAGCACGACGCCACCTTCCACGAGGCGGCCTGGGCCTTCCTGCAGCAGAAGCACGAGAGCCTGTCCGGCCAGCCACTGAAGGCGAAGGTGGTGCCCCTGGTCTACGACGACCTCTTCGAGCCCCTGCGGCAGGCGGGGTCCCTGGCGGACCTCAAGCCCTTTGTCCAGGACGCAGGAATCCTGAGTGCACTCAGTGACCTGCAGTCGTCGGATTCCTTCCTCTACACCCACCTCCTCGATGTGCTGATCTGGCGCTTTCACCCGCAGGCTCGCGCCCGGATCATCACCCAGCTGGCGGCAGAGCTGTCGCCCCTGCTGGTGGCGCTCACCGAAGGCCCGGACCGGCAGCTGGTGGTCATCGCCCACAGCCTGGGTACGGCCGTCGCCACGGATGTGATTCATCTCCTGGCGGAGCAGGGGGTGACGGACTACAAGAAGCTCCCCGCCCTGCACATGCTGGCCAACGTGGCCAAGGTGCTGGAGCGCCCGGAGCGGCCCGCCTACACCAGCCCGCCGGAGCCCAGCCTGTGTCGGCCCTGGACCCGGGACCCCGATGACAAGGGCGCCCTGCAGCGCTACCACAGCTACCGCAATGGGCTGGACCCCATCCCCCTGGTGGATGCCTTCCGCCCGGAGTGGTCCAGTCGGCTGTTCCAGAGCACGGTGTTCAAATCCTGGGGAGCCAAGGTGCAGCCCCACGACATCCTCACCTACATCAAGGCGCCCGAGGTCTACCTGCCGCTGCTGTGGAGCATCACCCTGGATGAAGCCACCTACACCCCCGAACGGGAGCGCGAGGAGATCGCCGCCGCCGATGCACCCGACCCCGCCACCGCGGGTCGCCAGGGGGTGCTCCAGGACCTCACGCAGCGCTTCGCCGACAAGCCCGGGTTCCACGACTTCCTGACGCTTATCCAGTCCATGACCAACCAGAAGCTCTGGTGAGGCTGCCATGCGAATCCCGCTCACCCTGCTGCTCTGCCTCTGCCTTCCGCTGCA
>CAITBU010000198.1 GCA_903890595.1 uncultured Holophagaceae bacterium
AAGGGAACGGCCATTGCGAACAACAGCCCGTCTAGCTTGGGTGGGGCCGTGGTGTCCTATGGCGTCAGCCCCAGCCTTCCGGCAGGTCTGAGCCTGAGCACCTCCACAGGTGCCATCACGGGAACCCCGACGGCCATCACTGCCTTAACGACCTATACCGTGACGGCGACGAATTCTGGTGGCAGCACCACGGCCAGCTTAACGATTACGGTCAATGATGTGGCGCCCAGCAGCCTCGCCTACGGTACAACCACTGCGGTCTATACGAAGGGAACGGCCATTGCGAACAACAGCCCGTCTAGCTTGGGTGGGGCCGTGGTGTCCTATGGCGTCAGCCCCAGCCTTCCGGCAGGTCTGAGCCTGAGCACCTCCACAGGTGCCATCACTGGGACCCCGACGGCCATCACGGCCTTAACGACCTATACCGTGACGGCGACGAATTCTGGTGGCAGCACCACGGCCAGCGTGACGATTACGGTCAATGATGCCGCACCCAGCAGCCTCGCCTACGGGACCAGCCCTGCGGTCTATACGAAGGGAACGGCCATTGCGAGCAACACCCCATCCAACTCGGGTGGAACGGTTGTGTCCTATGGCGTCAGCCCCAGCCTTCCGGCAGGTCTGAGCCTGAGTACCTCCACAGGTGCCATCACGGGAGCCCCGACGGCCATCACGGCCTTAGCGACCTATACCGTGACGGCAACCAACAGCGGTGGCAGCACCACCACTATTCTGACCCTTACAGTGAACGATGTTGCTCCTTCCATTAGTTATGGCAGCGGAAGTTACACCTTCACGACCAATTTTACGATCACCGCAGTGGCGCCCACAAATACGGGAGGTAGCGTGGTGACTTGGTCCATGACGCCCTCACTCCCGACGGGGTTAAGTTTCAATACAACGAATGGCAGTATAAGTGGTACACCGACGGCTATTACGGCCCCGACTGCCTATACTGTTACGGCTACAAACACTGGAGGGAGTTGTGCGGTTTCCCCCATTCTCCAAGTCAATCCCCCTGCACCCACCATCACGGCCCAACCCATCAATAGATCAGTCGCAATTGGACAATCAGGAACATTTAGCATAGCGGTTACTGGTTCGGGGACCCTCAGTTGCCAGTGGTTTAAGAATGGAACAAATATCTCAGGTGCTACCTCGGTGTCCTACACGACCCCGCTTGTAACCCTAGCCGACAATGGTGCCAACTTTAGCGTGGTTGTTAGTGATATATATGGCGGAAGTGCTACCAGTACGAATGCAACACTCACAGTGATTCAGGGCGCGTTCAGTGCTACTGGATCTATTACTGGAAATAGTGATACACCATCAGCAACCACCTTATCTACCGGTGACATATTGGTGATTCCAGGGGGGGCGATCTCAACTGCCGCGTTTATATACAACCCATCCACCGGCACATTTGCCGCAACGGGTCCCCTGACTACAGCTAGAATTAATGCTACGACAACTCTTCTAGCCAATGGCCAAGTGTTAGTTATTGGTGGAATCAGCAAACCGAGTGCAGAGCTGTATGATCCCAACGCCGGAATTTTTACAGCTACAGGCTCCATGGCAATAACAAGGTGGTCCCATACTGCGACCCTTTTGCCTGATGGGAAAGTACTCGTAACCGGGGGGGCAGGCCCTAGCGGTACAATTGCATTTACAGCAGAAATTTATGATCCATCAAGCGGTACCTTTTCGACTACCGGTTCTATGGGGAATGCAAGGCTCGACCATACTGCAACACTACTCACAAATGGTAAGGTTCTCATTGCTGGTGGATACACGAAGACGGCGGAACTTTTTAACCCAGCGACAGGTGTTTTTTCGATTACAGGATCGATGAGCACTTGGAGGTCAGGTTCTACTGCGAAGCTACTTCCGAATGGGAAAGTCCTGATAGCAGGTGGGAATGGCGATTTCGATTTTAATCGGACAATCTTAAATACTGTGGAACTGTATGACCCTACTACTGAACAATTTTCGTTCTCTGGGTCCATGATCGCTACTAGATCAAGGCATTCAGCATCTCTCTTGATGAATGGCAATGTCCTTATCGCCGGGGGGATTGACGCTTCGGGCATTATCAAAGCAAATGCTGAAATATATAATTGTGAGAGTGGTACTTTTGCCGCCACGGGTTCGATGGGAATACCAAGGCAAAACCAAGCATCTGCGATGCTGATGAACGGGCTTGTTCTCGTGGTGGGGGGATCGAATAATGACGCAGCCCTGGGAAGTGCTGAATTATATGATCCCCAGGATCTAACCCCCGGCTTCCCGACCATCTCCTTCATGCCGCAGGTCTACTCTCTTGGCGTGAGTGAGAGCACAACAGTAACTCCTTCTAGTATAGGAACTACTACTTGGTCCATCACTCCGGTGCTTTTCGCTGGGTTAAGCTTAAACACCACCACAGGTATAATTTCAGGCACTCCAACCACACTTTCGGCAACTCAATCATTCAAAGTAACGGCATCTAACGGGACCAATGCCACATCTACATTCCTCTGGATTTCAGTGATTACAGCACCAAAACGCCTAAATCACTCCTATGTAGCCCTGAATGGAATGACGGTGACTGTAACTCAATTCCAGATTGTAGACAGCGGAACTTATTATACATATAATTTATCTTATAGGCAAGACAATGCAACAAGTAATTTTATCGACGAAGCCTCATTCAAACTTTACTTCACTGATAGTACAGGTATGCCTCAATACGGCTTCTTCAACAGGATAGCTCCAGGGGGGACCTTGAATCGAACTTATCAGTGGCAAGAAATTAAATCAAAAACACCAAATATTCTTGAATACGATGCGAACAATTTCTTTACTTCGACTCCCGCTTCAGGGACCTTGCAGTGGCGTGTTCCAGTTCCTAATTGATTCGGCCCCAACCATCAACTTTGGAACCTCGGGTAGCCCACCGACGCCCCTCGCTTCGTCGGTTACCTCCGAACAGCATGGTTGGTGTGCCTTAACCCAATTCGGAATTCGCCTTCTCGGTTCTGGGTTGGCGTAAGTTCTCCGCTGCCAAAGGCAAGAAAATACCCAACTTCTTTTGTTCCTATAGGCGATCTCACCCGCTTGCCTTTGACTTGGAGATCGCGGCGGGTTGGGATGGCTTGATCTGGAGGCTGGCAACCTGCTCGGGTCCCTCCAGCCCCAGTGCTGGGGCGATCGACCGGAATCGTGCCGCGGCGGCATCAGGGCAGAGGTGGCCGTAGTGTTTCTCGACCATGCGGGTGTCGCTATGACCAAGCTGTCGAGCTACGAGGATGAGGTCCAGCCCAGCTCCGATCCAGGTCGACGCTGCAGTGTGCCGGAGTTCGTGGAAGGTAAAGAGGGCGATAGCCGCGGCTTCACAGGCGGCAGCCATGGCCCTCGCTTGATCGTTCCGACCCCATGTCTGCCCAGCCTTCGAGACACGGCGCTTCACCTCTCCTGCCCGCTCGAACATCAGGGCATCAGCCTTAAGACCTGCTGTGGTGGCCTCGAAGAAGCGTTGGCCTTCCTCTGTTAGGAAGATGTGCCGGGCCTTACCGCTCTTTGATATCTGGCTGGGGATGAATAGGGTTTGAGCCTCTCTGTTGTATTCAGCAACAGTTATCCGCGTGAGTTCCCCATACGGGGCCCCGGTATAGAGGGCAGCCTTCACCAGCATCTGGAAGTCAGGCGGACACGCCCGGACAAATCTGACTTGGTCCTCGATGGACAGAAATCTCACCCGAGCAGAGGTGGTGCCGCGGTAGGGTTTCACTTCCTTCCACGGAGACTCGGCTCCCACCATGCGACGGTCATGGGCATGGTTTAAAGCAGCCTTGAGGATGGTCAGCACCCGGTTCGCGCTGTCCTTCCTGGCCCGCTTTTCATTCTCAGTGCTGGGTGGCACCGAAGGCTGAGGTGCCACCTTGGCAGCCTTGCGTGGTTTCTTGAAGTTTCGAGGCTTGGGGGTTGGTTTGCCTGGGGGCAGTGGTGCTTTGGTCCGAAGTCGCCTTGGTGAGGTAGCGAGGGCGTCCAACCACCTTTCTATCTGTCTGCGAGTGATCCGGGCAACATCGATCTCCCCCAGGGCAGGCAGGATGTGGGCGTTGATCTGGTAAACCTGGCGATCGACGCTCTTGACCCCGCGACGCAGGCAATCTTGAGTATAGTGCTCCATGGCCACCTTGATTGTGTAGGCACCCTCATGGGTGTCTTCACCGTCCGCCCGTCGCCGTGACTGCCGGGCCACCTCCTCATACCATTTACGGGCCTTGGCCTGGGCCTGGGCCCAGTCAAGAATCCGGACGCCATCAGCATCTTCATAATCGTCCGAGGTCCCGATGGCCGTGGCCTTCCGCTCCCCTGTGGCCTTATCGCGCCACTTTGCCTGCCAGGTCCCCGCGGCCCTCGATTCAGGTCGGTAGTAGCCGAAGTGCTCCCCTTCGGCCAGTGCAGTCCAGAACGGGGGCCTCCTCGGCAGCAGCTTGAGGCGATTCGTTCGGTTGTCTAGGGTGGGGTCCTTCTTGGCGCGGGCCATGGGCAGGTCTCCCTTACCCTCACTATGGGTTCAAGAGGGTCAACTTGCATATGACTTGCACAGATAGTTCGGAATGGAGCCGAACCCAACAGGATGCCTAATAACTGTTTTCCTTATATTTCAATCACTTTCCCTTGTTGCAAACAGCCCCAAAGCGTTGCATCAAGGGCTTCTTGCCCCTCTTTCACGGCGGTAACACGGGTTCAAATCCCGTTAGCCCTACCAAAACAGAGAGGCGACCGCCAACCGGCGGTCGCTTCTCTGTTTTGGTAGAAGAAAGTGGCGGGATTTGAAGTCACTGAATGGCTGGCAGGTAGGTCCGCTCAACGATCCAATCCACGATAGCTACGCACATGCTGCGCCTTCCACTGCAGCAGGGGCATGACCGCAATGGATGACTGGACGGCTGTATCCGCGGTCAGCAGCTCTGGGTGGATGTCACCCCGATCCCATAAGGCTTCGATGAAGCTCACCTCATGGGTTCGCAGCGGAAGCAGCCTGGCCAGGCCCTCCCTGGCGCTTGTCTGGATGCTCGCAAGATCCTGCACGTGCCTTCCCGGCCGCAGGAGTGGCCTGACCATGCGATCGAAGTCGGACTCGGCCATCTGAGCCTGTTCCGGCGTGGCCATCCTCAGGTCCATGGTGCGGCTCATGGCCCCCATCACAACGAAGGGAAGGCGGAGCAAGTCCATATCCAGATCCGGGTGGCTGAACAGGCCGGCAGCATCAAAGACATCTCGCGCTGCGGATCGATCCAGCAGGGCGATCAGCTTGCCCGCCGCCAGATCGTGTAGCCCCACGACAGGGATTTCTTTGGCCTGAAATGACCCCAGCGTCCTGGAGTCCTGGAATCGAATCGGCTCAAGTGGGACCCGGTGCATGTAGTTGAGGTCCACCTCCAGGTTGCCCCCCTGCCCCTGGGCACCGGCGTAGCGAAGCTGCCACTTGCCCCCCGCATGTTCAACGGGCACCCGGCGCACCGCGAAGCCCTCCGCCTCGAAGACCCTC
>CAITBU010000199.1 GCA_903890595.1 uncultured Holophagaceae bacterium
GCCTTGTAGCCGAAGATCGTGCGCTTGGTGAAGGTGGGGATGATCTCAGAGATCACGCCCATGGCCGGCAGGATCATGATGTAGACCGCCGGGTGCGAGTAGATCCAGAACAGGTGCTGGTAGAGCACGGGGTCGCCGCCCTTGGCGGGGTCGAAGATGCCGATGCCGAAGAACCGCTCCAGGATGACCAGGACCAGGGTGATGGCCACGATGGGCGTCGCCAGGATCTGGATCCAGGAGGTGGAGTAGAGGGCCCAGCACATCAAGGGCATGCGGAACCACTTCATCCCAGGCGCCCGGAGGCGGTGGATGGTGGTGATGAAGTTGATGCCCGTGAGCATGGACGAGAAGCCCAGCACGAAGGCAGCAAACACCGCCAGGCTCACGTTGGTGCCGGTGCGGAGGCTGTAGGGCGCGTAGAAGGTCCAGCCCGTGTCCGGTGCACCGCCGCCCGTGAAGAGGGACAGCACGGCGAGGATGGCGCCCGCCATGAAGAAGTACCAGGAAGCCAGGTTCAGGCGGGGGAAGGAGACATCCTTGGCCCCAATCAGGATGGGCAGGAAGAAGTTGCCGAAGACCGCCGGCAGGCCCGGGATCACGAAGAGGAAGATCATGATCACGCCGTGGAGCGTGAACATGGCGTTGTAGGTCTGGGCCGTGATCAGGTGCTGGAAGGTGGTCAGCTGCACCAAGCGCATGATCACGCCGATGGCGACCCCGACGAAGAAGAACACGACCATGGCATAGAGGTACATCAGCGCAATGCGCTTGTGGTCCGTGGTGGTCAGCCAGGCCATGACACCCTTGCGCACCCCGGTGTCCACCAGGTAGCTGGGCTCTGCGGCGGTTGTGTGCGTGCTGCTCATGCGCTCTCCTCGTCGTCCTTGGCCTTGCGTCCCTTCACCAGCACCAGCAGGAAGATCGCAGCCATCAGGATGATCACGATGGCGCCGATGGCGGTGGTGTTGAGGACGTACCGGCGGCCAGCCGGGTCATAGCTGAAGCAGAACTTCAGGTACTTGTTGATGGTGGGCTGGGCATCGCCCCGGGCCGCTTCCTGGGCTGCCAGCTGCAGGTCGGCCGGCAGGTAGCTGGTGCCGTACATGTAGCGGGTGATCTTCCCCTGGGGGCTGACGAAGATGATGGCCGCCGCATGGATGAAGTCGTCGTTCTGCCGCTTGTAGTGAAAGCCCACGGCATCCGCCAGGGCCTTGGAGGTGGGTGCCGGACCCGTGAGGAAGCGCCAGGCGGTGGGCGGGAAGGGACGGCTGATCTCGGCCAGGTAGTTGGTCCGCTTCTGGGTGGCCACATCGGGCAGGTCCCGCTCGTCGAAGCTGATGGTCAGCACCTGGAAGTCTTTGCCGGGCTCGGCCTTGGTGCGGTTCAGTACCTCGACCACGCCATTGAGCTGGGGCGTGCAGATGCCAGCGCAGCGGAAGTAGTTGAAGGTCAGGATGGTGGGCTTGTCGATGAGCTGTCGCAGGGTGACGGGCGATCCATCCTCGGCCTTGAGAACCAGGTCCAGGGGCACGGTGGCGCCCAGGCGCTCCTCGATGCCCACTTCCTCGGGCCTTAAGTCCGGGGTGGGGCTGCCCTGGGCTCGGGCAGGCACCAAGGTCCCGGCAGCCAGGAGCAGGGCGAAGAGGAGGCGACGGAAGGAGGTGGGCATGGGGTCAGGGCTTCCCGGCGGGGGTGGCCTGGGTGTTGGCGTATTCCCGGGTGAGGACCTTCACGGCGTGGGCAACGGGGACCCGGTTGGGGATCACCTCGCCGGCGCTGGCGAAGAGCTTCTCGAGGGCGGCCAGGGCCTTGGGGTCGCTGGCGCCGTGGTCGAAGGAGCCCAGGGACTGGACCACGTGCGACAGGGCCATGCGGTCCTTCTTGGAGAGGTGGCTGTAGGACACCATGGAGCTGCCCTTCACGCCTTCCTGCAGGGTACGGTAGACGTCCTCGAGGCGGGTACCGTTCTTCCAGGCACCGCCGGCGGTGAAGTCCCGGGGCTTGGGATTCAGGCCGTTGGCACTAGGGCCATCCCCCTTGCCATCGGCGCCGTGGCAGGTGGCGCAGTTTTGGGCGTAGAGGGCCTTCCCGCGAGCCATCAGGGCAGGATTGGGGGTCATCACCGTGGCGGGATCGATGGGCGGGATGACCTCCCGGGCCATGGCCGGGTAGTCCGTGGGATCCAGCCAACCAGACTCACCCTGGACAGCCTGGACCGGCGCATCGGGCAGGGTGTGGGCCTGGTAGCGCAGGCCCGGCACCACAGTGAAGCCGAAGAAGGCCGCAATGCAGATGAAGCCAATGACCAACATCAGAGCCGACAGGAGGCGCTTGAGCTCGCCGGGGGAGAGGTATTTGTCGATCATAGGCGGAACTCCAGGCCTTCCCGGAGGAAGGGATCCCCCACCGGCATGTCCTCACCCTTCTCCATGGCGGCGCGCAGCCAGAGCAGGATGCCCCCGACGAAGAAGAGGGCGAAGCTCAGCTCAGGCCAGCCCAGCAGCGGCTTGCCGCCCAGGATGGGGAAGATCAGCCAGTAGATGTCCAGCACATGGGCGGCCAGCATGAGGAAGGCTACCCGGCGGAGGCGCCGGGGGTCCTGCTTGGCATCCCGGGTGACCAGCACGAAGAACGGCAGGATGAAGTGCATGGACCCCAGGGCGATGGTGATGTAGCGCCACATTCCGGCCAGGCGGACCTTGTAGTAGATGACCTCGTCAGGCATGTTGGCGTACCACATCAGCATGTACTGGGCGAAGCCGATGTAGGACCAGAACACGGTGAAGGCAAAGAGGAACCCACCCAGGTTGTAGAGGTGGTCGCCGCGCACACCGCTGAGGCGGTCCTGGCCCTGGAGGTAGAGGACCGAGAGGGCCGTGGCGGCCAGGCCGCTGAGGAAGGCCCCGGCGAAGATGTAGACGCCGAAGATGTCGCTGTACCACTCGGGCGTCAGGCCCGAGACCCAGTCGAAGGCCACCACCGTGATGACCAGGGCGAAGATGGCCATGAAGCCCGGGGCGAACTTCCGGGCCCGGATGTTGAAGGCGGGGTCCCGGGTGGTGTCTTGCTTCAGAGACCCGCCCACGAGCACCGTCAGGCCAACCAGCACGAGGGCGAAGGCGATGAGGGTGCGCACGGAGAAGAAGGGAATGCTCAGCCAGAAGGCTTTGCCCGCCAGGATGGGGTGGTGGGCCGCTTCCGGTCGCGTGCCCGGGTAGAGCACGGGGAGCGCGCCCAGGGCGATGAGGCCGATGGGGATGGCCGGCAGCAGCAGGGTGGCGATGCGCTCGGGGATGCGGCGGATGGGCACGCTCCACTTGGCGTTCACCAGGTGCTCGAGGGCCGCAATGAAGAGGGCGCCCAGTCCCATGGTGAAGACCAGGACGAACCACATGACCCAGTTGGCCCAGAAGCGCTGGGGTCCGGCGGCGAGGTAGGTGGCGATGACGCCCACAGCGCCCAGGGCCACGGCGCCGTAGATCAGGGGGGAGGCTTTGGGCTGGCTCATGGGGCGACCACCTTCAGGTCTTCATCCTTGGCGTTCTGGGCGCGCTGCAGGGCGCGCACGTAGTGGATCACCGCCCAGCGCTGGGACTCCGTGAGGTCCGCGGCATGGGAGGGCATGGCGTTCTTGCCGTTCACGATGGCCCAGTACATCTTGCCGTCCGGGTAGTCCAGGAACTGCTGGGACTGGAGGTTCGCGGGCTTGGCACCATAGGCCGAGGTCAGGCTGCCGACCCCGTTGCCCACGGCCCCGTGGCAGACCTCGCAGCGGTTGAGGTAGGCCTTCCGGCCCACCGCAAAGACTTCCTTGGTGCGGGGCAGGGGATTGACCAGCGTGGCGGAGGCGTCCTGGGTGCCGGTGGCGGTGGGCAGGTAGCCCCGGGCCACGGTGCCCTTGACGGGCGCCTGCATGCCCCGGCCGTCCTTGAAGAAGGTGGAGGCCTTCTGGGCGTTGAGGCGGGGCTGATCCTGCATATTGACCATGGGGCGGAGGACGGGGAACCACTTGGTGAGGGTGTAGATGCCGAACCCGGCCACGGCGCAGGCCACGAAGATCCCGCCCAGGGTGCGTAGGATGTAGGTGCTGGTGAGGAAGGGGCTGCGGTCGGGGGCGGGCAGAACCTCAACTTCGACGGCACCGGCATCCTGGAGGATCCGGGCTGCGGCCGCGGCATCGAAGCTCTCGTCTTCAGCTTCAATGGCCAGGGCAAAGCGGTCCCGGGTGATGCCCTTGATGGACTTGGAGGACAGCACCGGGTGCCCAAAGAAGGGCAGGCGGTTCAGCAGGAGCAGCATGCCCAGACCCGCGGTGAAGGTAGCAAACAGCACCGTCACTTCGAACATGATGGGGATGAAGGCTTCCCAAGATGAAGGGGACTTGCCGCCGGTGATGATGGGGTAGTCGATGGCGCTGATCCAGTACTCGAAGCCGAAGGCCGTGAGTGCGCCGAGGACACCCATGACCAGCACCATGCCACCCAGAGGCGAGCGGCGCAGGCCCAAGGCGTCATCGATGCCGTGGATCGGGTAGGGCGTGTAGGCTTCCACGGTGCCAGCCTTGGCGGCACGCACCTTGGGGATGGCCTGCATCAGTGCGTCGGGAGTATCGAACAGCCCCAGGACGGAGTAGGCCTTTTCAGCAGACATGGCTGGCCTCCCGGGACAGGGAAAACGCTCGCTGAGGGACGCAGAGGGAACGGAGAAAAGGGGAGGACAACGCTAGAAACGCATTTCTCTGCGCCCCTCTGCTGTCTCCGCGATCTCTGCGAGAGTGGTTTCCTTTCAACTTTTTACTCATGGCTGTCCCCATGGCTCGGCTGCGCGTCGGGGAGGATGGCCTTGACCTCGGTGGTGGCGATGACCGGTAGCACCCGGGCAAAGATCAGCACCAGGGTGAAGAACAGGCCGAAGGTGCCGAGCAGGATGCCGAAGTCGGTCATGGTGGGCCTGTAGATGCGCCAGGCCGAGGGCAGGTAGTCCTGGTGCAGCGAGATCACGATGATCACGAAGCGCTCGAAC
>CAITBU010000200.1 GCA_903890595.1 uncultured Holophagaceae bacterium
TCGAAGGCCGCCATGTCCGGCCCGTCGGGCGGGTAGGCATGGCCCTTCTGCAGCTTGCGCTGGGCGTAGAGCTTGAGCAGCTCATCGGCCATGTCGCGGATGGCCTTCCGGGCCTTGCGCTTGACCTTGGCCCAGCTGGCGCCGCCCAGCTTGTCCAGGGGGGGCAGGTGGCCCTCGGCGCCGGTGTAGCGCTGGACCAGGTCCGCCCGCTCGAGGTTCACGCTGAGCTGGCCGCCATCCGCATAGCGCAGCTGCAGGACCTCCTGCTCTTCGCCGCCCGCCATCAGGGTGGCAAAGCCCAGGAACTCGCCGATGCCGTGGTCCATGTGCACCACGCGGTCGCCGGGCTTGAGGTCGCGCAGGTCCGACAGGAAGGCCGCGCTGCGGGACTTCTTGGGAGCAGACTGGGCCACTTTGCGGCCGAAGATCTCCCGCTCGGTGAACACCAGAACCGCAGGTTCCTTGAGGTGCAGGCCCGCGCTGAGGGACAGACGGAGGGCGCGGCAGCCGGCCTCACCACCCTGGGCCGTGGGCAGCTCATGCTCGCGGATGAACTCCCGGAACCGGTCCCGCATCCCGGGCGTGGAGCCCGCCAGAAAGACTCGGTGGCCCGTGAGGGACAGCTCCTGCAGGTGCTCGGCCAGCTCGCCCAGGCGGCCCTGGAACTCCCGGGGCGGCAGGGCCGCCAGGGGTACGGTGGCCTCGCTCTGCCACTCGGTGAGGAGCGCCGTGGGCTTGCTGGGATCCGAGGCCAGGAAGCGGTCAGCGAAGTCCGGACACACGACGCCACCCCGGCGCAGCACCGCGAGGCTGTCTTCGATGCGAACCCGCTCGGCCTCCCGCAGGGCCTCCTCCCAGGCGACATCCAGACGCACCCGCAGGCAGGGCGGCACCCAGTGGCTAAGCTGCCCCTTGGGCTGCGCCAGGAGGGGATGGAACAGCTCCTCGCCAGGGAAGTGACCGTGGGTGGCCAGACGGTTGCGGCGGAAGGTCTCGTCCTCATCAGGCTCCAGGGTCCGGTCCGCCCGGGAGGCCACCGCCGCCAGCAGGGCCTCGCCGTCGCCCCGATCCCCCTCGAAGCGGGGGTAGAGGGTCAGGGAGGCCAGGGCCTCGCCGCTGCGGCGCTGGGTATCGGGGTCGAAGGGGCTGAGACGCTCCAGCTCATCGCCGAAGGTCTCCAGCCGCAGGGGCTGGTCCAGGTGATCAGGCCAGAGGTCCACCACCATGCCCCGGGAGCTGAACTCGCCAGGGGCCGAGGCCAGCTCCGCCCGGCGGTAGCCCAGGGCCACCAGGGTCTCTAGGAGCAGCTCCCGGGGCATCTCGGCGCCCTGGTGCAGCTCCAGCCGCTGCTTCTGGAACCAGGTGGGGTGGGGCAGCCGCTCGCAGGCGGTGAGGGGACCGGTGACCAGCACCTGGACCCGCCGCTCCAGCAGGCCCACCAGGGTGGAGAGGCGCTCCCTTAGGACCATGCCCGGCGGGCTGCTCTCCCCGCCCGCATAGGCCGAGAAGCCGGGGAAGTGGGCCACTCCTGCGCCGGGCAGCAGGGCCTGGAGATCCTGGGCCAACGCGCGCGCCTCGGCCTCGGAGGGTGCGTCGACCCAGAGGGTCTGCACCCGGCCCTCCCGGCTGATCCAGCGGGCCAGCACCAGAGCCAGGGCCGGCGGGGCCGTCCAGCGCAGCCGGGCTCCAGGAGCGGCCATGGCTACCGCCGGAGGTTCAGCCAGGCGGAGCAGGTCGAGCAGTTCGGAGGAGAGAGCTTCCATGGACCTTTCAGAGTGCCTCAA
>CAITBU010000201.1 GCA_903890595.1 uncultured Holophagaceae bacterium
CATGGGCGTTGCCCAGGACGGTGTCGCTGCTCCTGCCGACTGGAACGTCACCAACAGTGTCTACTTCCCCAATGTCTGGCGTGGGGATGGCAAGGCCGCGGACGGCAACACCCTCGGCAGCACCGCCGCCGCCACCCTGACCGGCCCTGACGGCAGCGGCTACTACACCCTGACCATGACCGCCACTGCTGTGCCCCTTACGGCCACCATGGTCACCGGCGGCATCGGCTACACCTACGGCCTCAAGACCACCGCCCCCCTCGTCCAGACCAACGTTACCGGCTACACCTACGTTCCCCTGGTGTGGACTGGCGTCGGCACCTGGACCAACGGTACCGGCCAGGGCGGTCTCGCCGTTCCTGCCCCCAATGTCACCAAGCTGGTCTCTGGCACCCTGCCCACCGGCATGGTTGCCCAGGCTGGTCGTCGCGCCATCGTGACCACCGCCAAGTGCAATGACTGCCACGCTGCCCTGGGTATCTTCACGGCGAAGACCTACCACGCCGCCCAGCGCAACGATGCACCGACCTGCACCTTCTGCCACAACGTGAACCGCGTGAACTCTGGCTGGGGCGTCAACATCAAGGAAGCCGTCCACGCCATCCACGCCAGCGGCAAGCGCGTCAACAAGTTCTCGTGGGAAGTCTCCGCGGGCGACTACTACTGGCTGGTGGAGTACCCCGCCATCCTCAACAACTGTGAAGCCTGCCACGTCGCTGGGTCCTACGACTTCAGTGTCAGCGGTAACGCCAACGCCATCCCGAACCTCCTCTGGACGACCGTGGCCACCGGGACCGTTCCCGCCACCGTGCCTGTCGTTGAGACCGGGGCCGAGACCCTGCCCGGTACCTACTACAGCCCGTTCCTGGTTCCCTCTGCCGGTCAGGCCCTCGGCAGCGGCTACGCCTACAGCTTCGCCACCAACCTCGCCACCGCCGCCGCTGGCACCACCCTGGTGAGCAGCCCCGTCACCTCGGCCTGCGGCGCCTGCCACGACACCCCGGTTGCGATCGCTCACTTCAAGGGTAACGGCGGGTCCTTCTACGAGGCCCGCACCACCGCCCTGCCCAAGGTCGAGCAGTGCCTCATCTGCCACGGCGCCGGCAAGATCGCGGACATCCGCGCCGTCCACATGACCTTCTAAGAGCCTGATCCCAGGGGCCCGGTTCGCTGGGCCCCACAGATCGCTCCACGCATGCCCAAAGGACCCGGTCGCCGCGAGGCCACCGGGTCCTTTGCTTAGGGCTCGGCTTGACAGGTCCTGATGCCGGTTTCAAAATGGAAGTCGATGCTGAGGTAATACATGATTAAAAAGATAGTTAAGATCGCTATTGCGCTGCTTGTGGTGGGTGCCTCTGCCCTCTGGAGCCCCGCCCAGGAAGAACCGGACACCCGCAAGAAGCCCGTCTCCAAGGCCACCAAGGATCTCAAGGCTGCGCGGGCCAAGGCCGCCGAGAAGAAGCGGCAGGCCAAGGCCAAGGCCGACGCTGAGTCCAAAGCCAAGGCCCTTGACATCAACCGGGCCTCCAAGGAGGACCTACGGCGACTCCCCGGCGTCACGGACGAGATGGCCGCAGCCATCGTTGCCAAGCGCCCCTACACTTCGAAGCTGGACCTGGTGACCAAGGGCGTCGTCCCGGCCGGGACCTACGAGGGGCTGAAGAAGTGGGTCGCTGCCAAGTAGCCAGATTGCTCCGTTGAAACGCACTAGAAGTTAGACATTTAGGGAAAATACCTCGCCAACGGTGATGCGGATCACAAGGGCGGTTGATTGTTCAACAGACCGACTGATCCTCAGTATAAGGCCTTGAAAAGATAGGCTTTTACCTGAGGTAGCCATGCTCCCACTGTCCCAGACCACGGGCTATGCCGTTCGCGCCCTTCGCTGCCTGCAGGAACCCGGCGGGTACCCCGTCCTGGTGGAGGACATCGCCGACGCCACGGGCATTCCGCGCTCCTACCTCTCCAAGCTGATCCATAGGCTTGCCAAGAAGGGGTTGGTGGTGGCGCGCCGAGGCCATCACGGCGGGGTGGTGCTGGCGAAGCGCTCGGCGGAAATCACCCTGGAGGACCTCTCCGATGCGGTGGAGGGTACCGCCTGGCAGCAGCGCTGCCTCATGGGCATGGTCGGGTGCACCGGCGAGACACCCTGTAACATGCACGCTTTCTGGGAAGTGACCTTGGCTCAGATCCTGGCCAAGCTCCGCTCC
>CAITBU010000202.1 GCA_903890595.1 uncultured Holophagaceae bacterium
CAACGCCAACGCCGAGGCCATCTCCTACTTCCCCCAGGCCGAGGACTACCGCCTCGGTCCTGAGCACTACCTCGAGCAGATCCGCCGCATCAAGGCTGCCGTGGCCGTCCCGGTCATCGCGTCCCTGAACGGCACCACCGCTGCAGGCTGGCTACACTACGCCGGCCTCATGGAACAAGCTGGGGCCGATGCCCTCGAGCTGAACGTCTACTACATCGCAACGGACGCCAAAGAGTCCGCCGCCGATGTGGAAAAGCGCACCCTCGACGTGGTCCGCACCGTCAAGGCCCAGGTGAAGATCCCGGTCGCCGTCAAGCTCTCCCCGTTCTTCAGCTCCCTGGCCCACTTCGCGGTGGAACTGGAAGCTGCTGGTGCCGACGGTCTGGTGCTCTTCAACCGGTTCTTCCAGCCCGACATCAACGTCGAGGAGCTCCTCGCCGAGCCCACCCTGCAGCTGTCGGGTCCCTCCGACCTGCTGCTCCGCCTGCGCTGGCTGGCCGTCCTCCACGGCCACGTGAAGGGCAGCCTCGCCGTCACCGGTGGCGTGCACGACGGCATGGGGGCCCTGAAGGCCGTCATGGCCGGGGCTGATGCGGTGCAGATGGTCTCCGCCCTCCTCATCCACGGACCGGAGCGGATCGCCCAGACCCGCGCCTCCATGGCCGAGTGGCTGGAGGAGCACGAGTACGAGTCCCTGGCCCAGGCCCGGGGCAGCATGAGCCTGCTGAAGTCCCCCAATCCCCAGGCCTTCACCCGCGCCAACTACATGCGGATCCTGAACGGCTGGAAAGCCTAGTTTTTCGCTTCATCCGTTAAGAACCCCCGGGCCACCGGGGGTTCTTTGCGTTGTGCAATAAATCACAGGGTTTCAAGGTGATTGACCTCATTATCGTCTATTATCTAAGACGACCCACTCATCTGCGAAGGTGACCATGCTACCTCTCTCCCAGTCTTCTGGTTATGCAGTCCTGGCTATGAGTTGCCTCCAGGACCCCGGCGGCAAGCCCACCCTCGTGGTGGACGTGGCGGCGCGCACCGGTTTCCCGCGGCCCTATCTATCCAAGATGATCCACAAGCTCGCCAAGGTGGGCCTGGTGATGGCCAAGCGCGGCAACAAGGGCGGCGTGGTCCTGGCGCTCGCCGCCAAGGAGATCACCCTCGACCTCATCGCCGAGGCCGTGGACGGCTCCGAGTGGCGCAACCAGTGCCTCCTGGGCTTCAAGGACTGCTCTGACGAGCGGGCCTGCCCCAGCCACACCTTCTGGAAGTCCGAGCGCGACCACATCCATCGCTGCCTGAAGGACATCTCCCTCGAGGAGATCCGCACCTTCGAGCAGGCGAGCCGCACCTGGCGCCTGGCCGATGCTCTCCCCGAGAAGAAGGCCAAGCCTAGGGTGAAGAAGGCCGCCAAGCCCGGAGCCAAGCCCGCCGCCAAGAAGGTCGGTCGCCCCGCCCTGAAGAAGCCCCCCGTCAAGAAGGGCTGAAGTCGGCCGCACGTGCCCCGCCGCGGCCCGGAAAGGGCCCTTGGCGGAGCCTTGCGCTGGGCCCCGCCCACGAACCCTAGCGACAACGAGCCTGGGCTAGACGGGCAGCCAGTGCTTGGCCCGGAACCGCTCGACACCGGCGTCATGGTAGGTGTTCAGGTCCGCCAGACTGATGGAGCGGAGCTTGGCCAGGATCTGAGCCAAGGTCACTTCCCAGAAAGCGTGCATGTTACAGGGTGTCTCGCCGGTGCACCCGACCATGCCCATGAGGCAGCGCTGCTGCCAGGCGGTACCCTCCACCGCATCGGAGAGGTC
>CAITBU010000203.1 GCA_903890595.1 uncultured Holophagaceae bacterium
CACATGGCCTCCATGTCGAAGCTCCAGGCCCGCTTGGCGCCGATCTGGTTGCTCACGTAGAGGCCCGCCAGCCAGCAGGGGTAGTCCTTGTGCTGGGCGCCGCACCAGATCACCAGGTCCACCGCTTCGCCGGTGATGCCGGCAGAATCCAGGGCCTTGCGGGCGGCAGCGAGGCCCATGAAGGCGGTGCTCTCATCAGGACCGGCCACGGGCTTGCTCTTCACGCCGAACTTCAAGGCAATCACGTCCTCGGGAATCCCCGTGGCGGCGGCCAGGTCTGCGGCCGTCATCCTCCCGGGGGGAAGCCAGCTCCCGAAACCCACGATGCCGACATGCATGATGCCTCCGTAAGGGATGAATCACCTCTCATTTGATTTTCGCCGATCCTGGCCATTCCACCAACAGGATTCTTCGGGGAAAGTTTTCCGGATCACGGCCTCCGCTTGTTTGGGAAAAAATCATATGAAAAAAGGAGAATGCTCATGCCAATGGGCCACGGCGGCCGGCTTGCGGCCCTCTGACATTTCCCTTGCGGGGGGGCGGCTCCAGTCCTAGACTTCCTGTGAATACCGAATCACCTCTCATTTTGTTGCCCCTTCCCCAACTGCCTGCGGAGACCCACCCATGACCCAGCCTGGCCGGGGCAATCCGGAGACCGCTGAGCGCCTGGTCGCTGCGGCGGTGGGCCTCTTCTCGAAGAAGTGGTACGGCACCGTTTCAGTGGCGGAGGTCTGTCGGGAAGCGGGCCTGTCCAACGGGATCTTCTACCGCTACTTCGATGGCAAGGAAGCGCTCTTCAAGGTGATCCTGGGCCGGGTGCTGGACCAGGTGCGGGACGCCCTGGAGGGGGTCAGTGGAGGCACGCCCCGGGAGCGGGTGCGCGCCTTGGCCCAGACCCTGTTCCGCTTCGCCGAGGAGCACGGGGACCTGGTCTCGGTGTTCCGGGAAGGCCAGTACCGCTACTTCGAGTACGAGCGGCGCCTGCTCGGCATCTACACCCGGGCCCTGGGCGCGGCCCTGGGCCGGGAGGCGGGCCTGGGCGAGATCCTCTTTGCCACCGGGGGCCTCCGCTTTTGCTCGATTCGGGCAGCCACCGGGACGAGCCGCATCGACTTCGACGCCGTGTGCGACCTGCTCCTGGATGGCGTGTACCAGGGCCTGACCTTCGACCCCGCCAAGGTCTTCGGTGGCACGGCCCAGCCTCTGCCCGTACCCCTAGACGAGGGGGTGCGCGAGCGCCTGCTGCGCTCCGGCCGCCGCCTCTTCGGGGAGAAGGGCTACTTCGAGACCAACATCCACGAAGTGACCGGGGGGGCGCAGCTGTCCGTGGGCGCCTTCTACACCTACTTCGAATCCAAGGAAGCCTTCTACGCCGAGCTCATCGCCCAGGCGGGCCACGATGCCCGGGTGTTCATCGCCACCAACCTGGCCGACCCCGCCACCGGTCCCCTCAACGCTCTGGAGTTCGAGCTGCGGGGCCTCTGGCTCTGGCTGGTCTACCTCTCCCGGGACCGGCACTGCTACAACATCGTCCGGGAGGCGGAGTTCGTCCTGCCCGCCGTGGTCCGCAGCTACTACGAAGCCTTCGTGGCCGGCTACCGCGCCCGGCCCCGTGCCCTCCGCGTGAACGCCGTCCGCCCTGGCCTGGATGAGGGGACCGCCATCGAGTACCTCATGGGCATCGCCCACTACTCCGGACTGGAGTCCGCCTTTGATGAATCCCCCCTGAACGCGCGGTCCCTGGTGGAGGCCATCGGCGGCCACCTGGCCCGGGGACTGTCTGAATCCATCAACCCGCAGGAGCCGTCATGAACCATCAGGAAACCTACCGCAGCAAGCTCATCGCCATCGATGAGGCCGTCTCCCACATCGCCAGCGACAACGATGTGATCGTGGCCCAGTGCGCCTCCGAGCCCCAGGGCTGCATGTCCCGCTTTCACATCATGGCGGACCGGGTGGAGAACGTGCGGGTCTTCTCCGTGCTCACCCTCAAGGAGTACGACTTCTACATGAAGAAGGAGATGCAGGGCCACTTCGAGCTGGCCTCGTGGTTCCATGCGCCGGGCTCCCGCGCCGCCCTCAAGGCGGGCACGGGCACCGTCACCTACGTGCCCAACATGCTCCACCGCGCCGCCACGGACCGCATCCACGCGCACCGGCCCGATGTCTTCTTTGGCACCTGCACGCCGCCCGACAAGCACGGCTTCGTGTCCCTCTCCCTGGGCGTCACCTACGAGAAGGACATCATGGACCACGCCCGGCTGGTGATCCTCGAGGTGAACCCCCGCCTGCCCCGGACCTTTGGCGACACCCAGGTGCACGTGTCCGCTGTGGACTACTTCGTGGAGCATGATCAGGAGGTGCCCTCCCTGCCGGCGCCCCAGCCCAATGCCACAGACCTGGCCATCGGCGCCCACATCGCTGAGCTCGTGGCCGACGGCTCCACCATCCAGCTGGGCATCGGGGGCATTCCCAACGCCGCCGCCATGGCCCTCAAGGACAAGAAGGACCTGGGCGTCCACACGGAGATGCTGGTGGACTCGATGATGGAGCTCTACGAGCTGGGCGTCATCACCAACGCCAAGAAGGCCCTCAAGCCCGGCAAGTTCATCACCACCTTCGCCATGGGCTCCCGCAAGTTCTACGACTGGCTGGACGACAACCTGGCGGTGGAGTTCGAGCGGGGCCGCTGGGTCAACAACCCCGCCGTGGTGGCGCAGAACTCCCAGATGGTGTCCATCAACACCTGCATCTCCGTGGACTTCACGGGCCAGGTGGCCAGCGAGTCCATCGGGCCCAATCAGTACTCGGGCACCGGCGGCCAGTCCGACACGGCCCAGGGTGCGGTGGCCGGCTTCGACGGCCTCGGCAAGAGCATCATCGCCTGCTACAGCACCGCCCGAAACGGTACGGTCTCTACCATCACGCCCATGCTGGCGGAAGGGTCCGCCGTGACGCTCCACCGCTCCCACGTGGACCACGTGGTCACCGAGCATGGCGTGGCCCGCCTCCGGGGTCGCACAGTGCGGGAGCGCACCCAGGCCCTCATCTCTGTGGCCCACCCGGACTTCCGGGACGAGCTGCGGAGCAAGGCCAAAGCCCTGGGCTACCTCTGATCGCCTTCGCGATCAGAGCTGTGAAAAGACAAACAAGCAAAGGACACCTCGATGAATGCGCGCGAACCGGTACCCGCCTTCCACGTCGGTCAATCCATCGTCTATGAGCAGGTCATCGACGACGCCCTGGTGCGGGCCTTCGCCCAGGTGAGCGGGGACCTGAATCCCATCCACCTGGATGACGAGGTGGCCGGCCGCAGCCGCTTCGGCCAGCGCATTGCCCATGGCGCCATCCTGGGCGCCATCATCTCCCGGGTGCTG
>CAITBU010000204.1 GCA_903890595.1 uncultured Holophagaceae bacterium
CCCTTACGGAGGCATCATGCATGTCGGCATCGTGGGTTTCGGGAGCTGGCTTCCCCCCGGGAGGATGACGGCCGCAGACCTGGCCGCCGCCACGGGGATTCCCGAGGACGTGATTGCCCTGAAGTTCGGTGTGAAGAGCAAGCCCGTGGCCGGTCCTGATGAGAGCACCGCCTTCATGGGCCTCGCTGCCGCCCGCAAGGCCCTGGACGCGGCTGGCATCACCGGCGAAGCCGTGGACCTGGTGATCTGGTGCGGCGCCCAGCACAAGGACTACCCCTGCTGGCTGGCGGGCCTCTACGTGAGCAACCAGATCGGCGCCAAGCGGGCCTGGAGCTTCGACATGGAGGCCATGTGCGGCTCCATGATGGCTGCCCTGGATGTGGCCAAGTCGCTGCTGCTGACCCACCCGGAGCTCAACACGGTGCTGCTGGTGTCGGGCTACCGCAACAACGACCTCATCGACCTCTCGGTGCCCGCCACCCGCTTCATGCTGGACATCGGCTCGGGGGGCTCGGCCCTGGTGCTGCAGAAGAATGCTGGCAAGAACGCCATCCTGGCCTCGGCCTTCCGCGGGGACGGCTCCCTCTCCGAGATGTGCATCGTGCCGAAGCTGGGGACCAAGGCCTGGCCGCCAGCCCCTGGGGACCTGGACCTCGCCCACTTCATCGTGCCGGACGAGGAAGCCTTCAAGGCCAAGCTGGGCGAGGTCACCATGCCCAACTTCTACGCGGTGATCCGCGAGTCCCTGCGCCTGTCCGGGCTACCGGAAGATGGCCTCGACTACCTCGCCATCCTGCACTTCAAGAAGAGTGCTCACGACGCTGTGCTGGCGGAGCTGGGCCTGCGCCCCGACCAGAGCACCTACCTGGATGACTACGGTCACCTCGGCCAGAACGATCAGGTGTTGTCGCTTGAACTGGGGCTGAAGGAGGGGAAGATCCAGGACGGCTCCCGCATCGTGTTCGTGGGTGCGGGCCTCGGGTTCGTCTGGGCCGCCACGGCCATCCAGTGGGGTCCCTTTTCGGAGTAGGGAGGTCGCATGTCGAAGGGTTTGATCGAGGTGATCCTGCTGCTGTCGGGGGTTATCGTTGTTGCAGCCGCCTGGCTCTTCCTCAAGCGGCCCCTGGCGCTGCTGGCCTGGGGTACCCGCCGCTCGCTGATCGCCACCGGGCTGAAGAAGCAGGTGGTGCAGACCCCTGCCGGCGCCCAGACGGTCTTCGTGGGTGGCACGGGGCCGGTGCTGGTGCTGCTCCACGGCGCCGGCGACCATGCGGGCACCTGGGCCCAAGCCGCCAAGGCCCTGGCCAAGGACCACACCCTGGTGATCCCGGACCTTGCGGGCCACGGGGACAGTGCCCCCGCCACGGGCCCCATCGACACCGCCCAGATCTATGCCGGCATCGAGGCCACCCTCACCAGCCAGACGCCGGGGCAGGCCGTGACCCTCGTCGGGAACTCCCTGGGTGCCTGGATGGCCCTGGTGGTGGCCCAGCGCCATCCCGACTGGGTGGCCAAGGTGGTGGCCGTGAACGGTGGTCCCCTTTTGGGTGCCAGCACCCAGGTGCGCCTGCTCCCCACCAACCGGGCGGAGGCGCGCGCCACCATGGCCCAGCTGCGGGATGCCAGCAGCCCCGCCATCCCTGACCATGTCCTCGATGACCTGGTGCGGGTGACGCAGACCGGCCCCCTGGCCCGCTTCGCTGCCACGGCCATGACCATGGGCCCCTGGCTCCTCACCGAGGACCAGCTGCGCGAGCTGCGGACCCCCGTGCGCCTCGTCTGGGGCACCTCCGATGAGCTCATGCCCCTCGCCTATGCCCAGCGCATGGTGGCGGCCCTGCCGGATGTGGCCCTGATCCCCATCGAGCGCTGCGGCCATGTGCCCCAACAGGAGGCGCCCACACGCTTCCTCGCTGCCCTCCGCCAGGCCCTTGACGCAACCCCGCAGTAGACCGCCCCTCAACCATTTTCTGTTCCCCTGAACCCGGCAGCAGCGAGTCGCTGCGCCACCCACCTCACCCGCTCTACGGAGGCTCACCATGCGCAAGAAGATCTACATCGCCGCCTACCACCAGTCGAAGTTCGGCAAGCTGCTCGCGCTCACCGTCACCGACATCATGAACAAGGCCGTCCTGGAGACCCTCGCCCAGGTGGGCGCCACCACCGCCCAGGTGGATGTGGCGGCCGTGGGTGCCGCCTGCAACATCTCCCTCAATGCGCAGGGCCTGGTCTCGGGCCTGGTGGCCATGGTGCCGGGCATGGGCGGCAAGTCCATCGAGTCCCTGGAGAACGCCTGCGCCTCCGGTGGCCAGGCCATCCTGTCCGTGGCCATGAAGCTGATGGTGGGCGATGGCGAGGTGGGGCTCGCCCTGGGCTACGAAAAGATGCGCGACGCCGAGGGCAAGATGGACGGCAAGCTCATCGGCCAGGTGCTGGGCCACTACTCCCACCCCGATGACCGCGTGGGCAAGACCTACATCTTCCCCCACCTCTTCGCCGAGGTGATGGACACCTACATCAAGCACTGGGGCGTCACGGAGCGGGACCTCGCCACCATCGCCGTGCAGGAGTACGCCAACGGCAACCAGAACCCCTATGCCCAGATGCAGAAGATCACCGTGAGCCTGGAAGAGGCCGCCGTGGCAGGCGACCGCAACCGGTACCTCATCGAGGGCCTGCCCATGAAGACCTACGACTGCTCCCAGATCACGGACGGCTATGCGGGTCTCCTGCTGGCCACCGAAGAGGGCCTGGCGCGCCTGGGCCTGAAGAAGGCCGACTGCGTGGAGCTGGCGGGCTTCGGCCAGGCCACGGATCCCCTGCTCAAGGCCGGCCGCGATGTCCTCCACCCCGTGGGCGCCAACCGCGCCATGCGCCGGGCCTATGAGCTGGCGGGCCTCACCCCCGCCGACATCAACGTGGCGGAGCTGCATGACTGCTTCACCGTGATGGCCGCCATCGGCACCGAGGTCATCGGCAAGGCTGCCCCGGGCAAGGGGGCCGCCTACTGGGCCGAGGGCAAGGCTGCCCCCGCCGGCGAGTGCGGCATCAACACCTCCGGCGGCCTCATCGCCAAGGGCCACCCCGTGGGTGCCACCGGCATCGCCATGGTGGGCTGGGCTGCCTGGCAGCTGCTGGGCAAGGTCCCCCCCGCCCTGCAGGTGCCCAACGCCCGCGCCGCCGCCACCTTCAACATCGGCGGCCCCATCTGCGCCTCCGTCTGCAC
>CAITBU010000205.1 GCA_903890595.1 uncultured Holophagaceae bacterium
CGCTACTCGCCGGGCTACCCCGCCTGCCCGGACCTGGAGACCAACGGCCCCCTCCTGGACCTGCTGGACGGCGCCGCCATCGGCGTCCACCTGAGCGAATCGCACCAGATGGACCCCGAGTACAGCACCAGCGCCCTCGTGGCCTGGCACCCCCAGGCGCGGTACTTCTCGGTCTGACCTGATTTCCCGCCACCCGCGCCACAGCCCCGGCGCTGGACCTGGCTGCACCCCTGTCGGAGGCCTTTACCCATGCCCGTCAAAGTCCCTGAGTCCCTGCCTGCCCGCAGCATCCTCGATGCGGAGAACGTCTTCCTCATCGACGAGCAGCGCGCCCTCCACCAGGACATTCGCCCCCTGCGGATTGCCATCCTGAACCTCATGCCCACCAAGATTGCCACGGAGACCCAGCTGCTCCGCCTGCTGGGCAACACGCCACTGCAGGTGGAAGTGACCCTGCTTCACACGGCCTCCCACGACTCGAAGAACACCTCCTCCGAGCACCTGCTGCAGCACTACGTCTCATTCCAAGAGGTGCGCAACCAGTCCTTCGATGGCCTCATCGTCACGGGTGCCCCGGTAGAGCAGATGGCCTTCGAGGATGTGGACTACTGGCCGGAGCTGACGGACCTGCTGGACTGGGCCCGCACCAACGTCTTTGCCAGCCTCTTCATCTGCTGGGGTGCCCAGGCCGCCCTCTACCGCTACTACGGCATCCAGAAGCATGCCCTGGCCGAGAAGATGTTCGGCATCTTCCCCCACCGTCTCAACGTACGCCACGAGCGCATCGTGCAGGGCTTTGACGATGAGTTCTTTGCCCCCCACTCCCGCCACACCGGCATCAGCCGGGAAGACATCCTGGCCGAGCCCCGGCTGCTCCTACTCTCCGAGTCGGACGAGGCCGGCGTCTACATGGTGCAGTCCACGGACCACCGGCAGGTCTTCGTCACGGGTCATTCCGAATACGATCCCTGCACCCTCCAGGGGGAGTACACCCGGGACGTGGACAAGGGCCTGCCCATCGCCGTGCCCCGCAACTACTTCCCCGGGGACGACCCGGCCCAGCCCCCCCGCGTCCGCTGGCGGGGCCATGCCAACCTCCTCTTCTCCAACTGGCTGAACTACTGCGTCTACCAGGAGACGCCCTATGAGCTGGGGGGAATCCCGGCGGAAGGGAACGCGCCATGACCCTCAAGGTCCTCAAGTTCGGCGGCAGCTCCGTGGGCAATGCCGATGCCCTGCGCCGGGCCGCTGCCATCGTCCAGACTGAGCTTCCCAGCGGGGGCCTCGTGGTGGTCTCGGCCCTCCGGGGTACCACAGACCGCATCCTGGAAGCCTGCGCCGCTGCCAGTCGCGATGACCTCCCCACCGCCCAGGCCGTGCTGGCGGCCATCAAGCAGCGCCATGAGGAGGTGGCCACCGAGCTGGGCCACCTGGCCGCCGTGGAAGCGGCCTGGACGCCGCTGTTCGAGCGCCTGGACCAGCTGCTCACGGGCATGGCCATGCTGGGGGAGGGTACGGCCCGGGGCCGGGACGCCGCCCTGGCCATCGGCGAGACCCTCTCGGCCAATCTGGCGGCCCACTGCTTCCAAGCCACCTTCCAGGATGTCCGGGACGTCATGAAGACCGACGCTCGCTTCGGCAAGGCCCGGCCCCTCCTCCCAGCTCTGCGGGTGGCGGCGGCTCCCTGGCGGGAGGCCCTGAGTGCCGGGGCCCTGTGGGTCACCCAGGGGTTCCTGGGGGCGACGCCGGAGGGCACCACCACCACCCTGGGCCGGGGCGGCTCGGACACCAGCGCCACCCTGCTGGGGGAAGCGCTCGATGCCGAAGAGGTGCAGATCTGGACCGATGTGGACGGGGTCCTTTCGGCGGACCCGAGTCTGGTCCCCGAGGCCCGCCCCATCCCTCAGATGAGCCTGAGCGAGGCCGAGGCCCTCAGTGCTTTCGGCGCCAAGGTGCTGCATGCCGACTCCCTGGCCCCCGGTGGCCGGGCCGGCTTCCGCCTCGTGGTGGCCAACACCCTGCGCCCTGGTGCCTCCCGCACGGAGATCCTGCCCCACCCCCCGGAGCGCCCCGCCGGTGTCGTCACCTCCGTGGCCTACAAGGAGGGCATCCACCTGCTGCGCTTCCCTGCCTCGGCCGGGCTGGAGCCGCCCCTGGAGGCCGCCCGC
>CAITBU010000206.1 GCA_903890595.1 uncultured Holophagaceae bacterium
GCGGTTGTAGACCTGCCAGCCCACCACCACACCCTGCATCTGCATGCCCAGCGTGGCCAGGCCCAGGGAGGTGATGAACCAGCGGTAGTCGCGGCTTCTCAGCGATGCATAGGGATCGTGGGGGGCGCTGGGTTCATCCACCGCAGGCTACTCATACCTCAATGCGTCGATCACATTCAGCTTGGCCGCCTTCAGGGCCGGCAGGAAGCCGGCCGCTACGCCCACCAGGCCCGAGAAGCCCAGGCCCAGGCCAACGGCCCAGGACTCGGTGACGGCAGGCACCGCAAACTTCTGCAGGATGAACACGGCACTGTAGGCGAAAGCAACCCCGATGACACCGCCCAGCAGGGACAGTACGATGGCCTCGATGAGGAACTGCCACAGGATGCTGTGCTGGGTCGCGCCCAGGGCACGGCGGATGCCGATCTCCCGGGTGCGCTCGGTGACGCTCACCAGCATGATATTGGAGATGCCGATGCCGCCCACGACCAGGGAGATGCTGGCGGCCACCGCCAGCAGGGCCGTGAGGATGCCCGCCTGGGCGCTCTGCATCTGGACGATGTCGTCCTGCTTGCGGATCTGGAAGGGGTTGTCGTCCTTGGGGGCGGTCTTCATGCGCTGGCGCAGCAGGGCCGTGATCTCCGCCTCGGCCAGCTCCGCCTTGCCTTCCTGGGCGCTCACCATGATCTGCTGGATCTTGTCGCGGCCCATGATCTTGCGCATGACGGTGGTGTAGGGGGCGACGATGAGGTCGTCCTGGTCGCCCATGAGGCCGGCGCCCTTCTTCTCCAGCACGCCGATGACCACGAAGGGCAGCGCGCCCACCCGCACCGTCACCCCCACGGGGTCTTCCCCGTTGGGAAAGAGGTTGTCCTTCACGGTCTGGCCCAGGACGCAGACCTTGGCCATGCCCCGCACCTCGCCTTCGGTAAAGAAGCGACCGGCTTCCACATCCCAGCCCCGAATCTGCAGGAAGTTGGGGTTGGAGCCCTGGATCTGACTCACATAGTTCATGCTCTGGAAGATGATGGGGCGGGAGGTGCGCACCAGCTGGCTGGCGGACACCACGCTGCTGTTGGCCAGCTCCTGCTCGATGAGGCTGACATCGCTCTCCAGCAGGATGTCGGCGCTGCCCATGGCCGAAGGGCCGAAGCGATTGCTGCCCTGGCCCGGGAAGATCTGGAGCATGTTGGAGCCCATGTTCTGGATCAGCGCGATGGAGGCCCGCTTGGAGCCCTCGCCGATGCCGATCATGGCGATGACCGCCCCCACGCCCACGATGATGCCGAGCATGGTCAGGAAGGCGCGCATCTTGTTCCGCGTGATGGCGAATAAGGCGAGCTTGAGGAACTCCAGGAAGCGCATGGGTCCTCCCGGCTAGCGCCGTCCGCCCTGCTGTCCGCCAGCCGCTCCGCCCAGGGGGGTCGGTGCGCCAGAGGCGGCTGTCTTCGTGTTTTCGACGCCCACCAGGACCTGCATGCCCTCTTGGAGGCCCTCGCCTGTGACCTCAGTGAACTGGCCGTCGGTGACGCCGGCCTTGACCACGATGGCCTTGGGCTTGCCATTCTCCAGAACCCAGACCCGGTCCTCGCGACGCATCACATTGCCACCCTTGCCACCGCCGCCGCCCTGGGTCGCAGGACGGGACTGGCCGCCACCCATGCCGGGGATGCCCGCAGGCTGGCCGAGGCGAGGTCCGTCCGTCTTCTTCTCATCCTTGATGAAGGCGGCGGGGTTGAAGCGCAGGGAAGCGTTGGGCACGCGGAGCACGTCCCGGCGCTGGTTGGTGATGATGGTGACATTGGCGGTCATGCCGGGCCGCAGGGCCAGGTCGCCGGTGAACTTGGGGCCACCCAGCTGGCTGGCGCCACCGGGAATGCGGGCCAGGGCCTTGGGGTCGCCAGTGGGCGCAGAGGTGGTGAAGGACATGGTCTTGACGGGTGCCGACGGGGCAGCACCGCGACCGCCCTGGGGACGGCCGCCCCAGGCCTGGCCCTGACCCTGGCCCTGACCCTGGCCCTGGCCCTGGCCCTGACCCTGGCCCTGACCCTGACCGGCAGCCTGACGCTCCTGGAACCGCTTCATGAACTCGGCCTTGGTGGTGCCCGCAGGCAGCCGGTCCTTCATACGTTCCCAAGCCTTCTCTGGGTCGGGTGCACCCTCGCGGCCCCCTCCAGGAGCCGGAGCCGCACCGCGGCCCTCGGGCTTGGCAGCGGGGGCGGGATGGCTGCCCTCGGCCTTGGGGGCCTCGCCCTCTGCGTTGGGCAGGGGCTCGTTGGGCACGATCATCTCGACCACATAGTTCACCACGTTCTGGGTGGTGATCGGCTCCTGGCGAACCAGGCTCACTGTGGCGGTGAACTGCTTCTCCGGCAGGCTGTCCACCACGAACATGGCGCGCTGACCCACCTTCACGTCATCGATGTCGGACTCACCGATGTTGACCTGGACCTTCATCTTGGAAAGGTCCTGGGCGATCTGGAACAGGTTCGGTGTGCTGAAGCTGGCGGCGACGGTCTGGCCCACATCCGCCAGGCGGGAGATCACCACACCATCCACGGGGGCGGTGATGTTGCAGTAGGCCAGGTTGGCCTTGGCGCGATCCAGGGAGGCCTTGGCGTTCTCGTGGCTGGTCTGCGAGGTCTGGTAGGTCACCTGCTTGGCCTCCAGGTCCTGGTCAGCCAGCAGCTTCTCGGCAAACAGGCGCTTGGCGCGCTCGTACTGGCGCCGGGCATCATCCATGTTGGTCCTGGCCCGGTCCATACCGGCCTCGGCATCCTTCAACTGGGTCTCCCAGATGGTCGGATCGATCTCGGCAATCAGCTGGCCCTTCTTCACGATGCTGTTGTAGTCGGCGTAGAGGGCCGAGATCACGCCGGACACCTGGGTGCCCACCGCCACCTGCACCACGGGGCTGACGGCCCC
>CAITBU010000207.1 GCA_903890595.1 uncultured Holophagaceae bacterium
GGGTGATGAGGCGGGTGTACTGGCTGCCGAAATCGATGATGGCAATGCGTTCGTGGTGCATGGGGGCCCCCAAGAAAAAGCTACACCGCCAAGTCGCCAAGGCCGCCAAGAAAGATAGGCAACAGCAGTATTCCTTGGCGCCTTGGCGGTCTTCAGTTGATCACTGCCAAAGGCTGAAGTCGGCTACCCGCAGGAAGGCCTGGCGCAGCCGATGGAGGAGGCTGAGGCGGGCGGCGCGGAGGGCCGGGTCCTCGCACTTCACCATCACGGCCCCGAAGAAAGCTTCGAGAGGTTGGGCCAGGTCCGCCAGCACGCCCAGCAGGGCCGCCTGATCGGTGGTTGCCTCCAGCCGCTGAAGCTGACCAGCCAGCTCTTTCTCCTCGCCCTGCACCAGCAGGGCGCCATCGAAATTCCCGGAGGGAATTTCGTCCTTCAGGATGTTGCCAATCCGCTTGGCGCTCTGGGCCAGGGAGGCAAAGCGAGGGTCGTCGGCAAAGCCGGACATGGCCTCGCAGCGGGCCTTCAGATCTGCCAGGTCCTCCCACCCTGCCGCCAGGGCAGAGCGGCGGACCGAACCCGCATAGCCAGCCAGCTCCAGCTGATAGGCCACGCGATCCTTGAAGAAGGCCAGCAGGGCCTCGGTGGTCTCGGCGGCGGGCTTGGTGGCCTTGGGGCCGACGATGCCCAGCACCACGCCGCAGAGGTCACGGGGGGTGAGCGCCCAGCCCCGCTCCCAGAGGATGCGCACCAGGCCCTGCCCCGCCCGGCGCAAGGCCAGCGGATCCTTGGAGCCGCTGGGGATGATGCCCACGGCGAAGCAGCCACCCACGGTGTCCAGCTTGTCGCAGAGGGACAGCAGGCAGCCCAGAGCCGTGGCCGGCAGGGCGTCATCGGCGCCGGCAGGACGGTAGTGTTCCTTCACTGCCATCCAGACCTCTTCGTGCGAGCCCTCGTGGCGGAGGTACTCGCCGCCCATGATGCCCTGCAGCTCCGGGAACTCGCCGACCATCAGGGTGCGCAGGTCGCACTTGGCCATGCGGGCGGCCTCGAGAGCCCGCTCGATGTGGGCCTCGTCCAGGGAGAGGCGCTTGGCCAGGGCCTTGGTGATGGCCACCACCCGCCCCGTCTTGTCGTGGTAGCTCCCCAAATCCTTTTGGAATGTGAGCGCCTGCAGTTTTTCCATCCGGACCGAAAGCGCCAGCTTGCGGTCTTCCGCAAAGAAGAACCGGGCGTCATAGAGCCGGGCCTTGAGCACCCACTCGTTGCCAGCCTTCACGAACCCCGCGGGGTCATCGGTACGGTTGGCAGCGGTGAGGAAGCAGGGCAGCAGATCCGTGCCGTCCAGCTTCTCGATGCAGAAGCTCTTCTGGTGCTCGCGGAGGCTGGTGACCAGCACCTCTTTGGGCAGCTCCAGGAACGCCGCCGGAAACTCGCCGCAGACGATCTTCGGGAACTCCACGATCTCGGCCAGGGTGTCCAGCAGCTCCGCGTCAGCCACCACGCGGCCCCCCACGCCAGCGGCCAGGGTGTCCAGCTGCTCGGCGATGCGGGCGCGCCGCACGTCCACGCTGACCACCACACCGGCGGCCTCCAGGGCGGCCTCGTAGGCGGCGGGCTCCGACACCACCACCGGCTCAGGCTGGGCGCGGTGGAAGAGGCGGTGGCCCCAGGTGGTGTTGGCGGCGGTGACGCCGTCCACGGTGATGGGTACGACCTGGTTCCCCAGGAGGCAGAGGATGCTGCGGATGGGACGCACGAACTCGAACTCCGAGTTGCCCCAGCGCATGGCCTTGGGCACGTGCAGCCCGGCGATGAGCCCCGGCAGGGCCTCCTGCAGCAGGTCCACGGTGGGACGGCCCACCTTCGTGACGGTCACCACGGCGCAGGGTTCCTTCTTGCCCGCCGGCTGCTCGAAGCGCACAGCAGCGAAGGGCAGGCCCCACTTCTCGGCGAACTTCAGGCCCTGGATCGTGGGCTGTCCATCCGCATCCACGCACATGCGCTGGGGTGGGCCCACCTGGGTCTCGGTCTGGTCCGCCTGGGCCAGAGGCAGGCTGGCGGCGCGCCAGGCCAGCTTGCGCGGCGAGTAGAACACTTCGAGGCCGGTGAGTTCCAGGCTCTGGCCAGCGGCCCAGGCCGTGATTGCAGTGCTGAGGTCGGCAGTCAATGGCTTGAGGAAACGGGCCGGGATCTCCTCACAGTGCAGCTCCAGCAGGAAGGGCTTGGCGGCGCTCATAGGGCACCCCCCTTCCCGGCGGCGGCGATGGTAGCGGCGCTGGTCTCCTGGTGTTCCAGGTAGGCCTTGGCGCAGCCGCTGGCCAGGTCCCGGACGCGCTTGATGACGGCGGGCCGCTCCGTGGTGCTCACGGCACCGCGGGCATCCAGCACGTTGAAGGTGTGGCTCATCTTGAGGGCCTGCTCGTAGGCACTAAGGAAGTGGCCGTGGTCCGTGAGGAGGCGCCAGCCCTCCTTCTCGAAGGACGCAAAGAGGGTGCGGTGCAGGTCCAGGTCCGCGTGCTCGAAGCTGTAGGCGGAGAGCTCGAACTCCTCGCGCTGGCGCATCTCGCCATAGGTGACAGGGAAGACGCCATCATCGGTCTTCACCTCGCCGTGGATCAGATCGAAGATGTTGTCGTAGCCGCCCAGGAACATGCAGATGCGCTCGATGCCGTAGGTCAGCTCGGCGCTCACGGGCCGGCAGTCCTGGCCGCCCACCTGCTGGAAGTAGGTGAACTGGCTGATCTCCATGCCATCCAACACCACCTGCCAGCCCACCCCCCAGGCGCCCAGAGAGGGGGACTCCCAGTTGTCCTCTTCGAAGCGGAGGTCGTGCTTGGAGAAGTCGATGCCCAGGGCCTCCAGGCTCTCGATGTAGAGGTCCTGCACCTTGGCGGGGCTGGGCTTGAGGATCACCTGGAACTGGAGGTGCTTGTAGACCCGGAAGGGGTTCTCGCCGTAGCGACCATCCGCCGGGCGCCGGGAGGGCTCCACGTAGGCCACATTCCAAGGCTTGGCCCCCAGGGCGCCGAAGAAGGTCAGCGGATTCATGGTGCCCGCACCCTTCTCGATGTCGTAGGGCTGCCCGATCAGGCAGCCTCGGTCGGCCCAGAAGCGCTGGAGGCGAAGGATCAGTTCCTGGATGTGCATGGAGGCTCGCCAAAACGAGTATTTTAGCCTGTTTCCACTACTTTGGTAACCTCTAGGCATGCTGATCCGCCGTGCCCTGCCCGCCGATGCCGACGCCCTCGCCACCCTGGCCGAGCGCCTCTGGCGCAGCACCTACGCCGACCTGATCCCGGCTCCGGACCTGGAGGCCCACCTGGCGGAGGCCTTCGGCCCACCCCAACAGGCGGCGGAGCTGGCCCATGCGGACTGCCGTACGTTGCTGCTGGAAGGCGGCGGCAACCTCCTGGGCTATGCGCTGCTGCACGCCCACGGCCCCGTGCCTGGCACCTCGACCACGCTCTTTTCGAAGCCCCTGGAGATCGCCCGCTTCTACCTCGACCCGACCGTACACGGCACCGGCGCCGCCCGGGAGCTCATGGAGGCGATCTTTGCAGAGGCCGCCACCGCCGGTCACGATGGCGTCTGGCTGCAGGTCTGGGAGCACAATCCCCGCGCCCGCCGGTTCTACACCAAGGTCGGCTTCACGCCCGTGGGCACCACCGTCTTCCAGGTTGGCACCCGGGAGTACCACGACCTCGTCCTGGTCTGCGGGGTGGAGATCCCCTTCGTCTAGGGCTTCTCAGCGCAGGCCATTCATGTTCACCTGGGACCTTTCCCGGAGCCCCCATGTACGCCCTGATGCTGGTTCGCTATCGCCGCCCCCTGCCTGAGATCGAGGCCATCACCGAGGCGCACCGGGCCTACCTGCGCGGCCTCAAGGAGCAGGGCCTCCTGCTGGCCGCCGGCCCCCTGGATCCCCGCACCGGGGGCATGTTCCTGCTGCGGGTGCAGGATGCGAATCCCCTGGCAGACCTGGATGCCGTCCGCGACGGCGACCCCTTCTACCAGGCTGGCCTCGCCACCTACGAGCCCCTGGTGTGGAACGTGGTGACGGGCAGGGACGCGCTGGACCAGCTCTAAAGCAGGGCCTTCAGCGCCGTCAGCAGCTCCTCGGTGTGGAGCGGCTTGTGGATGATCAGGCTCACCTCGCCGGAGCCAAGGGCCGCCTCCAGGCCCGGGTCGTGGTCGGCGGTTAGAAGAATCACCGGCAGGCCCGGCTTGGCGCTGCGGGCCTGCCGGGCGAGGGTCAGGCCATCACAGATGGGCATGAGGTAGTCCGTGATAAGCAGGTCCGGATCCAGCTCCTGGACCTTGGCAGGGATGCCCTCCGCCGGCCCCTCCTCCCAGGCGTGGACCTCGTGCCCCTGCTGCTCGAGAAACTGGCTGAGCAGGTGACGCATCATCGCGCTGTCGTCAACCACTGCGATCCTGGCCATGCCGGGTCTCCAGATCCTTTTTCGGTTCCGGCGAAGAGCGGCATGAATCAGGGGATTATCAGGGGTCTCCGGCCACGGTCAGGGGGAACCGGAGAGTGCTGATTTTATGCTGGAACTCCTTGAGGCTGAAAGGCTTTCGTAGACTGAAGACCTCTGACCTACCCTCCATCAGGGGAGCCACCTCATGGTCACTGAAACCGGTGGCCAGGATCACCTGTAAACCTGGACGAAGTTCGAGAATGCGCGGCAGGACCTCCGCCCCGCTCATGCCGGGCATGTTCATGTCGAGGACCACCAGGTCCAGGGGCTCGCCCGTCTCCAGGATCCGCAGAGCAGAGAGGCCACCGGCAGCGGCGAGGACGCGGTGTCCGAGCAGCTCCAGCATGGGGGGCACAGCCTCGCGGATGAGGTCGTCATCGTCCACCAGCAGGATTCTCAGGGGCTGCTGAACCTCCTGGGAAACCGCCGGGGCAGCCGACCGGGGAGCGGAAAGGGTGACGCGCTCCGCCGGGAAGCGCAGCACGACTTCCGTACCCTGCCCCTTCAGGCTGTGCAGCTCAAGCTCTCCCTCGTGGGCCTTCATGGTGCCGTAGACCATGGCCAGCCCCAGACCCGTGCCCTTGCCCTGGGGCTTGGTGGTGAAGAAGGGCTCCATGGCCTTCGCCATGACCTCGGGGGGCATGCCTTCGCCGGTGTCCCGCACCCGCAGGGAGACCCCACCATCCGCATCGGCCGAGGTGAGGATGTGGATGACCCCGCCCTCGGGCATGGCGTCCATGGCGTTCACACAGAGGTTCATGAGGGCGTGGCTGAGGGCGCCACCGTCACCCCGCACCGTACCCAGGTCTTCCTCCAGGTCCATCTGGAGGTGGACCCGCTGCAGCATGGTGTGGCCCAGCAGGTGGCTCATCTCCCGCACCAGGTCGTTGAGGTCGATGGCGCGCTCCTCCTGCAGGTCCTTCCGGGCGAAGTAGAGCAGGCTCTTCACCACCCCCCGGCCCCGCATGCAGGCGCTGATGATGGTGTCGAGGTTCTTGGACTCCCGGGAGAAGGGATCAGCCAGCTCCCGCAGGCTGGAGGCCAGGCTCAGGATGGCACCCAGCACATTGTTCATGTCGTGGGCCACTCCACCGGCCAGGCTCCCCAGGCTCTCCAGCTTCTGAGCCTGGTGCAGCTGGGACTGGAGGCGCTTCCGCTCCTCCTCCCCATCCCGGCGCTCGGTGATGTCCTGCATGATGCCCACCAGCGAGAGGGGGGCGCCAGCCTCGTTCCGCAGGACCTCGCCCCGCCCCTGGAGCCAGCGCAGAGCGCCGTCGGAGGGGCGGCAGATGGGGTACTCCAGCTCGAAGCGGTCACTGCCGGCAAAGGCGGCGCGCACCTGGGCGGCCACCCCGCTGCGCAGGTCCGCAGGCACCAGCAGCATCCACCCCTTCAGGGTCCTTGGGTGCCGGGTGTCGGTGCCAAAGAGGCGATCCAGGGAGGTGCTGCCATGCCAGCGGTTCTGTCGGATGTCCCAGGTAAAGGTGCCGATGCCACCGGCATCCTGGGCCTCCTTCAGGAACTGTTCGCTCTCCCGCAGGGCTTCCTCGGCCTCTCGACGCTGGGCCTGCTCGGCCAGATGATCCAGGGCGAAGGAGATGTCTCGGGCCGCTTCGTCCAGGAGGGTCACCTCGTGGTCGCCGAAGATCCCCTTCTCCCGGGCGTAGACCGCCAGGGCACCCTTCACCTGGCCCGCCACCCGGATGGGGAAGGCTGCGGTAGCCATGAACCCGCTCGCCGCCAGCGCCGACTGCCAGGGCACCACGCCAGGCGCTTCCGCAATGTCGTTCACCACGCAGGGACGGCCCTGGCGGATGGCGGTCCCCACAGCGCCCTGTCCTCCCGGAGTCGCGTCCGTTCGGACTTCCACGCTGCCCAGCAGATCGTCCTCGTCGCCGAAGCGGGCGGCCACAGTGACCTGATGGGTAAGGGGCTGTTCCCAACCCACCCAGGCCATGGCGAACCCGCCGGACTGGACCATCACCCTGGAGACCCGGCCGAACAAGTCCTCCGGGGAATCGGACCGGGCAATGGCCTGTCCGACCTCGCCCATGGCCGCATAGAGCCGGGTCATCCTCTGGATCTCTCGATTCCGGGCCACCTGCTCGGTGGTGTCCCGGATGAAAGTGATCACCTGGAGACCGCCCTGGTCTGTCACAGCGCGGGCGCTCACCTCCACCGGGAAGAGGCTCCCATCCCGGCGCTGGTGAATGGTTTCGAAGCGCACTGCCCCCGTTTCCCTGGCCTGGGCGAACTGAGAGACGCCCAAGCTCTGGGTCTCCGGAGACCGGAGGTCCAGGACATTCATTCCCTTCAGCTCCTCCGCGCTGTAGCCGTACTGCTCTGCGGCCTGGACATTGGCCTCCAGGATCCGGCCCTCGCCATCCAGCAGCAGGATGATGTCGTTGGCCTCCCGCATCAGCCACTCGAAGCGCTGGAGCAGGCCCAGCTGGATGCGCTGGGCGTCCGTCTCCCGGTATCGGAGCACCAGGCCGATGCCCAGCGCCGCACACCCCATGAGGGCGAACAGGCCGACGGCACCGCCCCAGGCCCGGCTGCGCAGAGGGCCGTAGATCTCGGCCTCATCGACCTTGGCCACCAGCGACCAAGGGGTACCCTCTACGGGTCGAATCGCAGCCAGCACAGGCTCCTGCCGGTAGTCTAGGCCCGCCACCAGGTCGTGGGGATGGCCTCGAAGGGCCAGGGCCTCGGCTCCCGGTCGCGCTTGATTCAGCGGGGTGCGAAGGCTCAGAGGTGCGCCGGGACGGTGCCGGAGCTCATTCAGGTAGACCACGTGGTCCCCATCTTGGCGAACCAGCAGAGTCTCGGCAGTGGTGCTGGAGGTGGGTCTGGACTGGAGCAGGGGGAAGAGGAAGAGGCGGGGGTCCACCACCAGGAGCAAGACCCCGTAGGGCTGAGCTTGTCCTTCAGGGCTGGAGAGCAGCGGGATCCAGAGGGTGAGGTGGGCATCGGGCTGGTCCGGGTCCCGATGAAGGTCCATCACCTGCCTGTCCCGGGACTGGAGTGCCCGGTTTACCAGCTCCCAATCCAGGTTCTCCCGGGCGAAGGGGGAGCCCTCCGGCGAGGCCAGCTGAACCTTGCCCTGGGCATCAAACAGGGCTGCGAAGGCCCAGTCCCCCCGCACCTGCTGAACCAACCAGTCCGCCACCTCCGCCTTCAGGGCAGGCTCCCGAGCCCCCCCCAGGAAGCGGCTGAGACGCTCATGGACCAGGTGGCTCCGGGTCATGCGGGAGGCCCCATCCAGTCGGTCTCGGTGCCACTGGGAGATCTCCCTGGCCTTGAGCTCGGCGATATCCAACAGGCCGGCCTTGGCGCTCTGGCGGGCGTCGAGGAACTGCTGGCGGAGGAACAGGTGGCCCCCCAGCAGAATGATCACCACCGTACCCAGGAACAGGGCCAGGGGGCCCCGGGTGGACGCGCGGCCCCCGAGGGCCTCGCTACCGCCAGACACGGGTCGGAAGAGCGAGAGGGGCAGGACATCCCGGCCGGCCAAGCGCACCAGGGCGGCCCCCAAGAGGAGGGCAGCCAGGCTGCTCGCCAGGGACATGGGCGGGCGCTGGGTGTCGTAGAGGCCGGGGGCACCCACCACATGCCCGATGACGGCCATGGCCCCCAGACTAAGGGTGCCCAGGGCGGCCCCGGCGGACCCCTGGCGCAGGGTCCAGGAGGCCGGGGTCCAGGCCCACCGAAGGCCGAGGGCCAGCGCAGCCATCAGGCCTGCCAAAGCAGAGGGAAACGAGAGGTGGGGACCCCGAGTGGTGAGCAGGGTCGAAGGGTGCAGGACGGCCACCTGCCCCGCCAGGCCGAACCCAATAACCACCACCACTAGACCAACCAAGACCAAGGACACCCTCCGGCCCCGAGCGCTGGATAGGGTGGGAGCCAGCGTCGCACCGGCCAGCAGGAGCATCACCAGGGCCGAGGGAGCCGACATGGGCATTGAGGTTGTACCCAGGGCCCCCATACCGGTGCGACTCAGAGCATGCCCCAGCAGACCCAGCAGAGAGAGGCCCCCGACCAGCAGGCAGAGGAGGGTCACGCCACCAACCTTCCTTGCGGAGTCTGTCCTGTCCGTTGGCATATGAGACCTGCTTAGAGCATGAGTATTCGTCTAGATATTTATTCGGTCAAAGACCAGGGGGCTTGAATCAATGCCCAATTTAGCAGACTGACTCACTTTTCAGTCAGTAGATGAAATCTACATGGTAAAAACCGCTATTGGTTGCGGTTTACATCCATCTTCGACCATTTCTCACCCCGGGGGCGAGTTCGCCGATGAACTCCATGGGCATAAACGTGTCCGAAGTAGCCAGAGATTCAGATCCATCAGTCCGATTTAACCCGAAAACACAGCGTCGCCACGTCCTTCCCTTTTTCGAACCCACCAACCCGAGCGATCCA
>CAITBU010000208.1 GCA_903890595.1 uncultured Holophagaceae bacterium
GCAAAGATCTGCTCCATGCGGCTGAAGGCGGTGCCCACGCGCTCCGCCAGGCGCTGCCAGATGGGATTGTCCGGATCACCCACCACCAGGCGGCGGGTCTCCAGCAGCAGGGGCTTCCCCGCATCAATCCAGTCGCCCACCGAATCCGCCAGCTCCCGCAGGTTCGGCCCCGGGCCCAGCAGGGCCGTCACACCGCCCTCCAGGGGGACCCAGCTGAGCAGGTCGATCCAGGACCGCTCCCAGGGCTGCAGCAGGCCTGCCAGGCCCGCGCCGGCCCCCTTGGCGGCCTCCCGCAGGTCCGCAAACAGCAGGTTCATGGCCCGGCTGGACCAGGCCTGGGCGCAGCTCTCCGTGAGCTGTTCCTCCAGGTCGTGGGCCTCGTCCAGGATGAGCACCGGCGCATCCGGCAGCACCTGGCCAAAGGCGGACTCCCGCAGCACGCGGTCGGCCATCAACAGGGCGTGGTTCACGATGATGAGGTCGGCCTCCGCCACCTCCTGGCGCAGGCGGGTGAGGTGGCAGTCCTCGAAGCGGGGGCACTGGCGGCCCGTGCAGCGCTCGGCCCGGGCGTTGATCTTGTCCCACAGGGGCGACTCGCCCTCGCCGAAGCGGCCCAGGCCCTCGCGGTCCCCATCCGGCGTGGTGGGTGCCCAGCGCAGCAGGGCCTGATAGAGCTGGCCATCGGCCCGGGTCAGCTCCACCGCGGAATCCGCACCCAGGGCATCCCAGGCGGTGCGGCAGAGGTAGTTGGCGCGGCCCTTGGCGACGACGGCCTTCACGGGGCGGCCCAGGATGCCGGCGGCGCGGGGCACGTCCTCCTCCAGCAGCTGCCGCTGGAGCTGCTTGGTGCGGGTGGCCACCAGCACCGGGTGAAGCCCCGAGGCCAGGGCCGGCACCAGGTAGCCCAGGCTCTTGCCGGTGCCCGTACCCGCCTCCACGGCCTGGATTACCGCCTCGGGCCGGGTGGCAGGATCGCTGCCCTCCTTCCGCCAGCGTGCGAAGCGGGCGGAGCCATCCAGCAGGGTGTTGTGCACCAGCTCCGCCATGCGCCGCTGGCCCGGCCGCTCCTCCGCCCCGGGAAAGCAGGCGTAGAGCTTCCCGTCGGGCGGGGCAAAGAAGCGGTCCATGGGGTGGGACATGGGGTTCCAGAGGGATGCAGCAGGCGAAAAACCAGCGAAGGCCAGCATGGCAGATCCGCCGGGGGTCCCCCGGGGGTCGGGTGCCTAATTTGTGACGGCAAGGCTCGGCACCAGCCAGGAAAGCAGTTCAACAGGGACAACAGCGGATGAAGGGGTTAACTGCCATCTGCGTCCATCCCTCTTATCCCCGTCAAATGGCTTTTGCCCCTCACCCAACCTTGGGCAGGGGCCGGATGGTGCGCTTGGGCTTGCTCTGGTAGAGGTCGCAGGCAGACTGGAGGTTCAGCCAGAACTCAGGCGTGGTGTCCAGGGCCCGGCTCAGGAGCCAGGCGGTGTCCGGCGTAACGCCCCGCTTGCCGCGAATCAGCTCGTTGACCCGCTGGACGGGCACGCCGATGTGAGCGGCCAGGCCCACCTGGGTGATGCCCAGGGGGTTCAGGAACTCCTCCAGCAGGATCTCGCCGGGATGGGTGGGAGCGCGATGGGTTGGGAGCATGGGTCACCTGGCTTTCAGTGGTAGTCGGTCATGCGGACGTCGAAGGCTTCGGAACCGGCCCAGCGGAAGACGAGGCGCCACTGGTCGTTGATGCGAATGCTGTGCAACCCGCTCAAGTCCCCGCCCAGGGCTTCCAGTCGGTTACCTGGTGGCGACCTCAGGTCGTTCAGGGCGATGGCTGCGTTCAGCATGTCAAGCTTCCGGCGGGCGACCTTCAGGAGGTCCGAAGGAAAGCCGAGGAAGGCCTTCCTGGGTGTGCCATGGAAGAGCGCTTCCGTGGCCTTGTCACCAAACGAAGCGATCACCCCGGCAGCCTCCAGTACCAGCATACGCTTACACGGATGCCGTGCAACCGGTAAAGATGGTAGCTCTCAACGCCCCGCCCCTGCGCTCTCTCCGGTTGGCGGTTGTTCTTCCCCGAGGCCAGCGAACAACCCTACTTGTGATAGTCCTTCCCCCGCAGGATCGCGAA
>CAITBU010000209.1 GCA_903890595.1 uncultured Holophagaceae bacterium
ACGCCCTGCTCGGTCCCGGCGTTCACATAGACCGTCTCGCCCTCCCCGAGGTACTTACGGTCCTCTCGCTTGTTGGCGATGATGGCGAAGGCGCCCTGGGCCGAATAGTGGGCTTCGGCACCGCCATCGGCCAGGAAAGGCAGCTGGATGTAGTCCTGGAAGGTGAAGCCGAGCTCCGGTTTGCGAACGGCACTGGACTCCGCACGCTTCACGTCGGGCTGGAGGGCCGCAACGGCTTCAGGTAGGGAGGCTGAGGTGGCCACGGCGCGAGCCAGGTCGATCACCAGGGGGTCGCCCGGGTAGATCCAATGGGGATCCTTGATCCACTGGTTCAGCTCCCAGATCTGGGGCCAGGCGAAGGGGTTGCCCAGGTACTTGCCCGCCAGGTCCCAGAGGGTATCTCCCTTCACGACAATGTGGGTCCGGGAGCCTTCGGGGACCGAGAGCTCCTTGGGGTAATCCCAGCGGGAGGAGTGGGCCTCGACCTTAACGGAAGCGGGCGCAGGAGCCTGGGCACCCAGGTTGAGGCCCCCAGCGGCGATGGCTAGGAGAAGTCCCGGAGCCAACACCCGCAGGTGCTTCCGTCCGGCATTCAGGCGTGCGGTCTGACGCATCGGGATCCCCCAGTCAGGAGCGGATAATGGTAATTATAAGTCTTCGACGCGGATCATATCTGAAAATAATGACAATCGGTTCCGCACCTCGTCCTGGGACACCGATTCCAGTCTTTCGGTGCTGAAGCGCTCCACCGTGAAACTTGCCATCACCGAGCCCATCAGGGCGGCGTGCTTCAGGGCGGTGGCGTCCGAGCGCTCGATCCAGGCCAGGTAGCCGAGGAAGCCTCCGGCGAAGGTGTCACCAGCGCCGGTGGGATCGAAGACGTCTTCGAGCGGATAGGCGGGAGCAGCGAAGATGCCTTCTGGGGTGAAGAGGGCCACCCCGTACTCGCCTCGCTTGACCACCAGGATCCGGGGGCCCAGCTGCTGGATCCGGCGATAGGCCTTGATGAGGTTGTGCTCCTGGGTCAGCTCGCGGACCTCGGCGTCGTTCACCAGCAGGATGTCCACCTCCCGGAGCACGGCCTCCAGGGCCGGGCGGGCACCCCGGATCCAGTAGTTCATGGTGTCCAGGGCGATCCACTTGGGGCGGGTGGTCATCTGCCGCACCACATCCAGCTGGAGGACGGGATCGATGTTGCCGAGGAAGAGGTAATCCGAGTGCCGGTAGGCGGGCGGCAGGTCCGGCTTGAAGTCGGCAAAGACGTTCAAGTCCGTGGCCAGGGTCTTGGCTTCGTTGAGGTCGTAGCCGTAGGCACCCTTCCAGTGGAAGCTCAGGCCCGGGACATGGGAGAGCCCCTCGAGGTCAATGGGGCGCTGGTCAAAGACACGCATCTGGTCGGGGCCAAAGTCGTCCCCCACCACGGCCACCACCCGCACGGGGTGGAAGCGGCTGGCACTGAGGGAGAAGTAGGTGGCCGAGCCACCCAGGGCCCGCTCCCGCTTCCCGAAAGGGGTTTCCAGGTCGTCAAAGGCTACGCTGCCGACCGCCAGAAGACTCATGACCTTGCCTCCTCAGTTCCCCGAGTGGGAATGGATACAAAGTAGAGCAGCCAAGCTTGGCTGCCACCCATGGGGACCGGGGCCTGGGCATAGCGCCCGACCATGGGGATCTGTCCCGAGGCGAGCAGGTCCATCAGTCCTTCGTGCAGGACGGGATCGGTACCGAGGGTCACCTGCAGGCTGTGCCAGCCCAGGATGAGTCCATCCTCCAGGCGGTCCTTCAGGCGATCCATGGCATCTGCGTGGCTGTGACCCCGCAGGTCGAGGAGGCCGTCCACCTCGATGGCCATGCCGGCCGCCAGCTGAAAGCGGAGCGGTATGGGTGCCAGTGAAGGGCAGGGTGGCTCAGAGGGCGGTGCTGGAACCGGTGGCGGCGCTGGCATGGGTGCAGCCAAGGGGGCTGCCGCCGATGTTGCGGCCGAGGTCGGTGCTGGGACGGATGCCGCCACCGGAGCAGTGGCCGGTGTTGCGGCCGACTTCGGCGCTGGCGCGGGGGTCACCTGCTTCGGGGCCGGTCGTTGGGGTTTGGCCAGCGGTCCCCTGGCGAGGGGCTTGAGGCCCTTGAGGTCCTGCAGGGCCGCTTCGAAGGTCTCGGGTGCGGGGGGAGGTGCACTGGCTGTGGGGACCGGCTCTGCGGGTGCTTCCTGGGGCTTGGGCGGTCGGACAGGCTTGGCTCGCATGCCCATGGCGGAGAGAAATACATCGTCTTCCTCCTCGATGGTCCCTGGAGGGGCGAGGGTGCGCACCGGTCGCACCGGGACCTTCGGCGGCGCCTCCGGGGCAATGTTCTGTTTGAGCTTCGCCAGATCCTGCTTCCAGGCCATGAACCATCCTTAGACGGTCCAGAGTAGGGCATCTTGCGCTCCGGCCATAGTGCGCCGTTGCAGGGTTGCATTGGGCCGATGCAAAACGCCCAGTGCAAGCGGGCTCAACCCCTGGGGCTTACAATGTATCCAAGATGGGGCGGGGGAATCTTCAACTGGCACGACCCTCGCTGACAGTTCCCCGATCCTTTCTGGAGGTCCCATGCGCCATCCTGCTTCCCTGCTCCTACTCCCCCTGCTCCTGGCCACGGGGCCGGTGCTGATGGCCCAGAGCCCGCACATGGGCTTCAGCCTGGACCTTCTGGTCCCCTCGGGGGCCTTTGCCAGCCAGAGCTATCCCGCCTACTACAGCCTGTCGGCCGGGCGCACCATCCCGACCCAGAAGGAGTCCTACGACATCGGCCTGGGGGGCACCTTCACCGTCAGCTTCCCCATGGACCGGAACCTGGCCGTGCGCCTCAACCTCAGCGGGTCCCAGCAGAACGGCACCAACCGGGCCCCGGGAGAGGCCACCATCAACCTGCGGCATTCCCAGTTCAACCTGGGGGGAGACCTGCAGATCTTCCCGGGCGGGACGGCCTTCCGGCACCGGGGGCTCTACTTCCTGGCGGGCCTCTCGGCAGACTTCGAGCAGTTCGATCGCAGCTTCGGTGACCCCCACTACGACTACACGGACACCACCCGCAAGAGCCGCCTGGGGGCCACCGGCGGCATCGGCCACACCTTCGGCTACGATGCGGGCGCCCGGTTCACCCTGGAAGCCTCCTTCCACAAGACCCTCACGGGCAATGATGTGGCCGGCGGCAACCCCCCCAGCTCCGACTTCGTGAAGGTCGCCTTCGGCTGGGTGTTCTGAGCCGCTGCCCGGCCCTCAGCCCTTCTTTGAGGTCGGCTTCTTTTTCTTGGGGGCGGGGGCCTCAGGCGCCTCTTCCTTGCCGAGCAACCCGTTGACCAGGCGGACCACGTCTTTGTTGGCGGGGTCCAGCTTCTGGAGCCTGCGGGCATAGGCCAGTCGCTCCTGCCGAGGCCGGGCATCATCGCCCTTCACCTGCTCGAACTTGTCGACCACGTAGCGCGGGACATTCCCGGCCTCCTTTGCCTCGGCCTGCTCAGCCGCCAGAAAGGCCTGCCAGTCCGTGGCGGCTTTCGTGGTGGCCTCCCGGGCCTGGCGGAGCCGGGTCAGGATGTCTTGGATGTCCTTTAGGGCCCGCTCGCTGTGGGCGATGGCGGCCTGCTGTTCGCCCATGAAGAGCTTCAACTGCTGGAGCACCTTGATCTGATCCTGGGGGAGGCCCGGTGCTTCTTCCAGTTCTCGCAGACGGGGAGCCTGGCGGGTGACAGCCTCGCGGAATTCCTTGAGGCGGGCCTCGTGCTCTGAGCGCGTCCTTGAGAGCAGGGGCTCAGCGGAGGCAAGGTTCTCCTCGGCGGCGGACTGGGCCTTCTGGAACTGGGCGACGGCGTCTTCCCAGCTACCCTCGGAGACGCAGGCCCGGGCGGCCAGTCCCCGGAGGGCCACAAGGGCATGCATGTCGTTGTAGTCGGACGGGTTGACCGTGAGGCCTTCCCGGCCCAGCAGGGCTTCGACACCACGGCGCACCAGCGAGGCGTCCCCTCGCTCCAGCTGGAGCTCCCAGGGCCCGCGTACTTCCTTGAAGCGGTCCGTAAGGCTCTGGGCACCGAGACTGGCGGCCAGGGCGCAGATGAGCATCAGTGCTGGACGGGGCATGGTCAGTCCTTATCGGGCAGCCTGGCGGGAGGGGCCTACTTCTTTTTCGAGGCGGACTTCTTGGCGGGCTTGGCTTCCTTGGGGAAGGGCTCCTTGCCGGCTTTCAGGTTGTCCAGGGCCTTCAGGGCACCCGCATTGCTGGGATCCAGGAACAGCAGGCGGTTGAGGAAGGCGGCCTGCTGCTGGGGTCCGCCCAGCTTGGTGATGTTCTCAGTGTTGCGCAGCACGGCCTCCACCCAGTTGCGGTTACCAGCGATCTTGACCTTCTTGAGCACCTGCTCGGTGTTGAAGCCGGTGATCTCATCCTTCTGATCGGCCACGGCCTTGCGGGCCTTCTCCAGGGCTTCCTCGGCCGTCTTGATCATGGTCTCAACTTCCCTGCGGTTGTCTGCCAGCATCTTGGCCACCTTGGGGGCGTTGGCCAGGTTCTGCTTGTGCACGGGCAGGGCGGCGTTGATCTGGTCCAGCTCAGCCTGCTCTTGGGGGAACTTGGCCAGGCGGGCCTGGAGCTCAGTCATCTCCTTGGCCTCGAGCTTCTTCTGCTTGGCGTTCACCGCAGCCACCTCGTCCTGGAGAGCCTTGAGGGTGGCCGTGAGCTCCTGCTGGCGGGGCGCGTTCTTGGTGGTGTAGTCGGTGGCATCCTGCGCCACCTTCTTCCACTGGGCGGCAATGGGGGCCTGGGCCTTCTCCAGATCGGAGAGGGTCGCCTTGGCGTCCCGGAGGCGGCGTTCCTGGATCTCCACAGCCTTTTCCCACAGCCCGTTTTCCGAGGTGACGTTGGCGGAGAGTCGGTAGAGGGAGATCAGGCCGGCCATGTTGTCCAGGCTCTGCCCGATCTCCTTCGGGCCGGCGCTGTTGAAGGCGGGGCGCTCGGCGGGGATGATGCCCTGCACTCGGGCCAGGGCCTCCGGGGCCTTGAGTTCCTTGAGCATCTGGGTGACAACAGGCAGCTCCGCGTTAAAGCGCTGGGCGAGATCGGCGCCAACAGGTGCCTGAGCAATGAGGGCCACGGCGGGGAGAAACAGGCAGGGCATGAGGCGCATGGCCACTCCAAAAAGTCCAGGCTACAGGGTAGCGAAAAGGGGGGTGCCTGTCCCCCCCGATGGCATTGGGCAGGGCTCAGGTTTCGGAGCGCTTTTCTTCCAACTCAAGCCACTCGGATTCAAGGGGTTCCAGCTGAGAGCGCACCTCTTCCCGGGCTCTGAGAGCCCCGTGCCCCGGGCTTTCCGGGCGCAGGAAGGCTGTCGGATCGGCAAGGATTCCGTCCAGTTCGGTCAGACGAAGGTGGCACTGGTCCAGCTTCGCCTCCACCTCGGCGAGGCGGCGCTGCTCCTTCTGGGAGAGGCCGGGCTTGCGGGGGCGGGGCGCCTCGGCACGAGCGGGACCCCGGGGTGCTGCTGGGGCCGCTGGACCCTGGGCCGCCAGCCTGGCTTCCCGGAGGCTGCGCACCGAGGATGGAGGACCCTCGTAGAACTCCCAGAGGGGCTCGCCGCCGCCGTTCCAGGCCAGGGTATGGGTGGCCACCTGGTCCAGGAAGAAGCGGTCGTGGCTGACCAGCAGGAGGGAGCCCCCGAAGCCCATGAGGGCCTCCTCCAGGTTCTGGAGGGTGGGGATATCCAGGTCGTTGGTGGGCTCGTCCAGCACCAGCAAGTCTGCTGGGCTCAGCATGGCCTTGGCCAGCAACAGGCGGTTGCGCTCGCCGCCACTGAGGGTGGCGGCGATGCGGCCCTGCTGGTCCACGGGGAAGCCAAAGCGGGTGAGGTAGACGTGCGCCAGGGTCGCACCGCTGCCCGTGTCTACCACCGCTGCCCGGTCGGCGAGGTTGTCCAGGATGCTCCGGGTGCCATCTAACTCCCCACGCCCCTGGGAGATGGTCGTCACCGCCAGCTTGGGGTGCCGGACCACGGCGCCGGTCCCGGGCTCAAGCTCTCCGGTCAGCACCTTGAGCAGGGTGGACTTCCCGCAGCCATTGGGCCCCAGGAGGGCGACCCGGGTCCCTCGCTGCAACCAGAGGTCCAGGCCTCCCAGCAGGTCGGGTCCGCCCGGATAGGCGAAGTGGAGGCCCTCCGCCCGCACCAGGGCGTCGCTCCGGTTGGCGCCGGCAGCAAAAGACAGGTCCTGTCGGCTCTCGATGCGGGTGCGGTCCTCCACGTTGTCTTTTAGGTCCAGCACGTCCTGGATGCGCAGCTTGGACTTGCGGGTCCGGGCCTTGGCACCCCGGCGCAGCCAGGCCATCTCTCGGCGCAGGCGGTTCTGCATGTGCTCGGTGAGGCGGGACTCCCGAAACTCTCGGTCGGATCTTTCCAGCAGGTAGTCGCTGTAGCCCCCTTCGTAGCTGCGCAGGGCACCGTCCTCCAGCTCCAGCATGCGGGTGACCACGGAATCCAGGAGGTGGCGGTCGTGGGTGATGAGCAGCAGCGCACCGCTGAAGTTTTTCAGCCACTCTTCCAGCCGCTCCACCTGTTCCGGGTCGAGGTGGTTGGTGGGCTCATCCAGCACCAGGACGTCGGGTTCCTTTAGCCAGGCCTGGGCCAGGGCCACCCGCTTGCGCCACCCGCCGGAGAGGGACTCGACCTCCGCATCCAGGTCCACCAGCCCCCAGGTGGTGGCGGCAGCCTTGACGCGCGGCGCCAGGTCCCAGCCCCAGTGATCAAGGCGGTGCTCGATGTCCTGCAGTTCGTCATGGAGGCGGACGCCGTCGGAGGGTGTGGAGCCATGCAGGATGTCGTGGATGGCCTGGTGGCGGTCCAGGAGGGCCGCATGATCGGCCAGGGACGCTTCCAGGGCCTGGCGCACGCTGGCCCCGGGGGCGAAGTGCGGCTCCTGGCTGAGGCGGGCGATGCGCTGCCCCGAGGTCACCACGACGCTGCCCTCGTCCGGCGTCTCGTCGCCCGAGAGGAGGCGGAAGAGGGTGGTCTTGCCGGCGCCGTTGCGGCCGATGAGGCCCACCTTCTCGCCCTGAAAAAGGCCCAGGCTCAAGCCGTCCAGAATGGGTGTTGCACCATATCGTTTCGTGACATTGATCAAACTCAGTGCGATGGAAGACAAGAATGACTCCTCAGGCCTTCCAGAATCCCACGGATGCGGCGATGCTTGGCCCCAAAGGATACCGAGGCACCCATGTCGCTACAGGAAGAACTCCAGATGTCCAAGCTCCCGGCCCCCGGGGTGCAGCTCATGCTTCAGCTGATGCTCACCCGGGAGGCCGTGGTCCGCGTGCAGGAACGCCTTTTCGAAGGCCATGGCCTGACCATTCAGCAGTACAACGTCCTGCGCATCGTGCGGGGTGGGCCGGTCAAGGGGCACCCGATCTTCGAGATCGAGCACCGCATGATCTACCGGTTCGCCAACGTCACGCGCCTGGTGGACCGCCTGGAGGTCCAGGGCCTGCTCAAGCGGGTGGCCGATCCCAGGGACCGCCGGGTGAGTCGTGTGGTCATCACCCCCAAGGGCCGCCGCCTCATGGAGCGCCTGGATGAACCGGTGCACGACATGGCCGTGCGGATGACCAGCTGCTGCGAGGAGGACGAGTGCCTCGTCCTGGCCCGCCAGTTGGAGCGCCTGCGTGACCACTGCCTGCTGCAGGGCGAAGGTCAGGCCGCGCTGGCGCCTACCGAGAGCTGATCCAGCAGGTCGAAGGCCTCGGCCTCGTCCACGCCATCCACCCGCAGCCAGCGGCCTGCTCCCAGGTCCAGCCAGAGGATCCGGGTCCGGCGCTCCCAGCATCCCCGTCGGCCTGAGACTGCCCCGGCCAGGGTCTCGGTGGTCGCCGTCTGGGCCGGGGTGGGACGGAGGCAGGCCTCCACCCGCCAGGGCCCGCCCTCGCGGGTGCGGAGCTGCAGGCGGCCGCCGCGCTGGCTCCAGCGTCCGCCGGGCAGACGTAGCTGGATGCCGCTGGGCCCCGTGGCGAGGTCATTGCGCAGGGTGGCACCCTCGGCGTAGGAACGGGAGCCCGCCCGCTCGGGCAGCCAGCGCAGACCGGTGAGGGCCAGGGCGGCGCCTTCCCAGCCGATGCTGCCCAGGTCTGCCAGGTCGGAGTCCCCCAGCTTGATGCGGAGGGCGGAGGCCGGCGCCTGGTCGAAGGTGGGGTCAATGGGCACCCAGCGGTCCTTCAGCTGCACCTCCACCCAGAAGTGCAGGCCGAGCACCTGGTCCAGGGCGACCCAGCCGGTGACCCCCCGGGCCGGGACACCCAGGCGGCGCAAGAGGGCCACCGCGAGGACGCCGTGCTCGGTGCAGTCCCCGCGGGGGATGTGGCAGACCTCCACGGCCGAGGCGAAGCCCACGGAGAAGTCCTTGTCCGCGATCCAGTCAAAGACGAAGGCGTTCACGCGGCGGGCCAGCTCCCAGCGGCTGAGGCCCGGGGGCAGGGCCAGCCGGCGCAGCAGCCCCTCGAAGGCTGGATCCTCAAAGGGGACCAGGGCGCTGGGGGCCAGATAGCGGGCCTCCACTGTGGTGGGCTTCCCCTGCACCGGCGGCTGCGTGGCTTCGGCCCCCCGGGGCTCGGCCGCTCGCCGGAGCCGCCAGCGCCCGCCCGGCAGGCGGGACTGCTGGGCGTCCTCCCGGAGCTCGGGGGTTTTCCCATCGGCCCGCAGGGTGACCTCGGTCAGCCAGGGCTGGAAGGGGTGGTGGGGAAGGGTCTGGATGGTTTGCTCGAAGGCCCCGGCGGCGTTTCCAGCCTGAGCGGCAGGCGGTGGCAGTTCGGTTCGCTGGGTGAGCACCCGTAGGCTGCCCAGGCTGGTCACATGGCGGACTTCCCCCTGGGTGGGGGAGATCCAGACCTCCACGGGGAGGACGGCCGTGCCCTGGGTCTCGGTGCCCGTGAAGCGGACTGCATCGGGAAAACCGGCCAGCGGAGCGGGGCCCCGAGGCTTGATGTCCAGGAAGTTCCACTGCTGGGTCGAGAACGAGAAGGTCGTGGCCCGTAGGGGCAGGCCCCGCCGGGCGGATGCCATGAGCTGGTTGTCCAGATCCTCCGGCCAGAGCAGGGCCCCGGCGGGAATGGCAGGGTTGGACTCGGGGCCTCGGGTCGGCTGGACTTTGAGGGTGGTCGACCCTGGCGTCCACTGGGCCACGCCTTCGAAGGGCTCACTGGAGAGCTGGAGCCGCCAGGTGAAGGACAGGGCCCCATCTGGATGCTTCCGGGCCGTCTGCTCCAGGTCCTGCTTGATCTCCTGCCCCAGCCGGGCCAGGGTCATCCACTCCCGGCTGCGGAGCTCCCGGACCCCCTCCGACATTCGGACGGTCACGGTGGCCCCCCCCACCTCCGTGCCGCCCATCCACTGCCGGAAGGTGCGGTCTGGGGGGGCCTGGCCCAGCAGGACCAGGCCTCCGAGGAGCAGGGGGAGGAACCGAAAGGGGTGCATGCCCCCAGTCTATCGGGTGCTGTCTTGGGCAGGCCGCTACTTGGGCGGGGCGCCGGGGCCTTCGGGGCGACCGTTCATGCCACCACCGGGGCCCATCATTCCGCCGGGGCCGGGGTGGCCCATGCGGTCGCGGCCCGGACCCTGAGGGCCCATCTGGCCGGGTTCGGGATGGCCCATTCCGCCTCCCATCATGCCGGGGCCCATCATGCCGGGGCCCATCATGCCGGGGCCCTTGCCGCCAGCCGCCATGCGGCGGAAGCGGGCTGCTTTCATGCGCTGCTCGGGGGTCATGAGCGCACCCACTTCCAGCTGGAGGGTCCGCTTGGCCATCATCGCCTCATAGCGGGTGGCGGCGGCCTTGTCGTAGAGGGGGCGGATGGTGGCTTCCTTGGC
>CAITBU010000210.1 GCA_903890595.1 uncultured Holophagaceae bacterium
CTGGGCAGCGTCTACCGCAGCCTGGGGCAGGAGGCCACCGCCTGCGCCACGGCCCTGGCCCTGGGCCCCGACGATGTGATCGCCCCCCTGATCCGCAACCTGGGCGCCATGCTGGTGCGCGGCGCCACCCCCCTGGAGGTCTTCCTGCAGTACTTGGGCCGCGCCACGGGCCCCAGCGGGGGCCGGGAGCACAACAACCACTTCGGGTCCGTGGCCCGGGGCATCATCGCCCCCACCTCCATGCTCGGCGCCCTCATTCCCATCATGGCCGGGGTGGCCCTCTCCTTCCGCCAGAAGGGTGAGCGGCGGGTGGCCATGACCTGGATCGGCGATGGCGGGAGCTCCACCGGCGCCTTCTACGAGGGCCTCAACCTGGCCGTGGTCCAGCGTCTGCCCCTCATCGTGGTGGGGGAGGCCAACGGCTTCGCCTTCTCCACGCCCCCCGAGCGCCAGATGGCGGGCCACCTGTCCGAGCGGGCCCAAGGCGCCCACACCCTCACGGTGGACGGCAACGACGCCGCCGCGGTCTTCGAAGCGGCCACCGCCGCCCGGAACCACTGCCTGGCGGGCCTGGGGCCGGTCTTCCTGGTCTGTGAGACCTTCCGCCTGTCCGGCCATGCCGAGCACGACGACCAGCGCTACGTCGACCCGGACCTCCTGGCCCAGTGGGCCGAGCGGGACCCCCTGCCCCGCTTCGAGGCCTGGCTGGCGGCCCGGGACTGGCGACCCGAGCCGGGCCTGGCCCAGCGCCTGGAGGCGGAGCTCCTGGCCACCGCCGAGGCCGCCCTGAAGGCCCCCTGGCCCGACCCGGCCACCCTCACCCAGGGGCTCTTTACCCAGTAACGGTGGTCAATTTTCGACAATGATGACCCAATGGTAAACATTGAGACACCGGTCACCGATGAACAGGATTAGACTGTGACCGTCATGGGGGAAACCGTGCTTGTACTCGTTCTTAACGCCGGCTCATCGAGCCTCAAGTTCAATCTCTTCGACATGGGGAAAGAAGTCTCCGTGGCCGAAGGCAATGCGGAGCGCATCGGCCTGGCTGAAGCCAACCTCTCCTGCACCATCGATGGCGAGAAGCGCAAAGAGGCCCTGCCCCTTCCCAGCCATCTGGAGGCCCTGGAAGCCATCCTGGATCGCCTGCGGGCCACGGTCCTGCACGACACACCCATCCACGCCATCGGCCATCGGGTGGTCCACGGGGGGCCCAAGTACGGCGACTCCGTCCTGGTCACGGAAGAGGTCATCAAGGACATCGAGCACTTCGCCATGTACGCCCCCCTCCACAACCCCGCCAATGCCCTGGGCATCCGCACAGCCATTGCGGCCTTCCCCGGCGTCCCCCACGTGGCGGTCTTCGACACGGCCTTCCACCACAACATCCCGGACCACGCCCGCACCTACGGCATCCCCTACGAGCTGAGCCAGAAGTACGGGATTCGGCGCTACGGCTTCCACGGCACCAGCCACGCCTTCGTGGCCGCCCGCACCGCCATCCTGCTGTGCCGGCCCCTTCGCTCCCTGCGCATCGTCACCTGCCACATCGGCAACGGCACCAGCATCTGCGCCGTGGACCACGGCAAGAGCGTGGACACCAGCATGGGCATGACCCCCCTCCAGGGCGTCATCATGGGCACCCGCTGCGGCACCATCGACCCCAGCGTGGTGGAGATGCTCATGGAATACGAGCACCTGGACTACAACGCCATCACCGACCTGCTCAACAAGAAGTCCGGCCTCCTGGGCATCTCCGGCGTCTCCTCGGACTTCCGCGAGATCGAGCTGGCCGCCGACGCCGGCAATGACCGGGCCCGCCTGGCCCGCGACCTCCTGACCTACAACGTTCGGCAGTACATCGGTGCCTATGCCACGGTCCTCAACGGTGTGGATGCCATCACCTTCAC
>CAITBU010000211.1 GCA_903890595.1 uncultured Holophagaceae bacterium
CACCACCTTCTACGACGCCATCACCCACCCGGACGGGACGACCAGCGTGCATCGCTTCGTGGAGCCCACCAACGCAGTGGGAGACTCCCTCCAGACGCTGGCCTTTATCAAGACCCTGGAACGGGAGGTCCGCTACTACGCCCCAGGGGTCAAGTGGGAGGCAGACCTCGCCGTGACCATCCCCGCCACCAGCTCTGCCTACAAGTGGGTGGTGAAGGATCGTTTCGATGTGCGGACCCCCGGTTCGCCCGAGGGCAGCCTGACCAAACAGTCCGTGCCCTACCCCACCCGCACCCGCACCTGGGACAAGGACACACAGCTTTTCAGCACCCAGGAGAATACCGACTGGGACAGCGCGGCCTTCGGGTGGAAGACCACGCACACCACCACCGCCATCACCCCAGCGCCGGCCTTCACCCTGGACTATCTGAGCCTGGCCCAGCAAGGACTTGGCTATTCCCCCTACCCGGCCACCCTGGGCCTCTACCGGCGGGTGGACAAGACCTTCGAGCCGAAGGTCACGGACTGGATCTTCGCCCGCACCAAGACCGAACAGAGCACCACGGTGGCAGACAACACAGGCTCCATGGCATCGGATGTGCCCCTGCCCAACCCCCAACCCCTGGTGACCAAGACCTTCAACCCGAGCATCAACCGAGTGGAGTCGGTGGCCGTCGGCAACGTGGGCGCACCCACGGTCACCACAGCCTTCACCTTCCAGGGCACCACGGGGCTCGCCGCCTTCGAGCTGCAGTCAGCCTATCTGACCTCGCCAGGCTTGGTGCTGAGTGGCCAACTGGGGGTCAGTGCCTATGGCTACGACCCCAATGGCTACCTGAATGCCATCAGCCAGAAACCCAGCAATGAGGTGACCCTGAAGGCGCAGCAGGAATCCGACGAATTGGGCCGCCCCACATCCCAGACGGATGTAAACGGCGTCATCAAGACCTTCACCCGGGATCAAGCTGGCCGTTTGAGGGGTATCACCTCTTCCGACAATGAGGCCCCCACCACCATCACCTACGACGACAACGACCACCGCGGCATCACCGTCACCCGTGGCGCGCAGGCCACCGAGTACCGCTACAACGGTTTTGGTGAGCTGATCCTCGAGCGGCGGACAGCCCCCGATGGGGTCAAGACCCACCGGCTGTTCGGCTACGATGCGGCGGGGCGAAAGACCGCTGAGACCGTCTGGCAGCCTGGGGATGGGGCCAACCACGAAGCCGAGTGGATCAAGCCCAATCTGACCCGAAAAAGTTCCACCACGACCACGACCCCCTCCATCACCGTCTGCAAGCGGTATGGCTTCGATGCGGACGGCAATGCCATCTGTCTCTCCTGGCAGACCATTCCCGGTGGGACCACCACAACCGAGAGTGCGGCGGCCTATGTCGGCACGGCCATCGCCTACGACGGCCAGGGCCGGGTGACCCTCACCCAGGATGCCAACGGCGTGTCGAGCACCACAGACTATTACGGCCCAGCGAACCTGCCGCCGGGCTCCACGGGGTATGTGGGGCCCATTCGCAAGGTCAGCGTGGGAGCCCAGGTCAAATGGTTCGAGAGTGACGCCGGGGGTCGACTCGTGCGGGTGACCGCCCCAGTGACCAGGTTTGCGGATCCATTGAGAAGCACGGTTATCAGTCTGCAGAACCTGCGTACGCAATACCGCTACGACGGCGGCGACCGCATCAAGGAAGTCCGCCAGTATGACGAGGCTGGTCGCGTGCAGACCCGAACCTGGACCTATAACAACCTGGGTTGGCTCACGGCCCTGGGCCAACCCGAGAGCGGCATCACGGCCTATAGCGGCTTTACCGTGGCCGGGAAGCCCACGGTCACCAGCTACGCCGGGCGCATCGTGCGCACCACGCCTGACTGGATGGGGCGCCCGGTTAGGGTCTGGAGTGACGATGGCACGGTGTCCCAGACCCTGGTCTACGACACGGCCCTGAA
>CAITBU010000212.1 GCA_903890595.1 uncultured Holophagaceae bacterium
CCCGCCACCCACCGCATCTGGCACGCCCCCGGCAAAGACAGCTTCGTCGAGCTGCCCGTGGTGCCCCTGGCGACCACAGGGAAGTAGGGACTGCACGCAAGCCTAAACAAGCTGGCAGCACTCAAAGGAGCACTGCGGTTTTATCCCCTTCCTCCGCAGTTATCCCTGGCAAAAATGCTTTTTAAAACAGGGATGAAGGGGATGAAGGGGAGCTCAGAGCCCCGCCAGCAGCTCGTCCACGAAGGCTGGCACGAGGTCGGTGGCGCGGCCGGTGCGGAGCTCGTGGAAGGCGCTGGCCACCAGGCTGGGGGCCAGGTTCAGCTCCACGGTGCGAGTGTCGGGGCCCACGGCTTCGACGAAGCCAGCAGCCGGGTACACGTGGCCGCTGGTGCCAATGGCGGCGAACAGGGTGCACCGCTGCAGGGCGTCGTAGATGCGGTCCATCGCCATGGGCAGCTCGTGGAACCAGACGATGTGCGGCCGCACGCGACCCACCCCGCCGCAGGCTGGACACCGGCTGTCGCAGCCCATGGCCCCGGGCCAGGCGAACACTGCGCCGCAGGCCGTGCACCGGCCTTTCAGCAGCTCACCATGCATGTGGATGAGGTTACGGGATCCCGCGCGGTCGTGGAGGTCATCCACGTTCTGGGTGACCAGCAGCACCTCGCCGGGCCAGGCCTGCTCCAGGCGGACCAGGGCCCGATGGGCTGCGTTCGGCTCGACCTCAGCCAAGCCCCGGCGGCGCTCACTGTAGAAGCGGTGCACCAGCGCGGGATCGCGACGAAACGCCTCGGGGGTGGCCACGTCCTCCAGGCGGTGTTGCTCCCAGAGGCCATCCCCGTCCCGGAAGGTGCGCACGCCGCTCTCCGCCGAGATGCCGGCGCCGGTGAGGAGGACGAGGGAGGCTGCCATGGTGGGCGCAGGGCCTCAGCGGCGGGGCTTCGCCGCCTTGGTCGGGGTGCGGGTCCCCAGGTCCAGGGCCTTGCCATCCACGGGTCCGGCCTGGATGCCCAGCTCCTTGGCCAGGGTGGGCGCCAGGTCCACGATGCGCACCGGCTCCCGGCGGCGGCCGCCCTGCCAGGGACCCCAGAAGATCAGGGGCACGCGGCGGTCGTAGGCGTTGGGGGAACCGTGGCCGGCGGGGTAGTCCGCCGGGGGGATGCCGAAGACCACGAAGGGCTTCAGGGCCACCAGGAGGTCGCCGCTGCGCTCGGCATGGAAGCTGCGCCGCAGCAGCACGCGGTTGCTGCTGTCCCGGGGACTGCCCGTGGCAGCGGGGTCGGTGGCGGCCATGTCCTTGGCCGTAAAGGCATCGGCAATGTCGGGCTGGGCCCGCAGCCAGACCTGGGCCTTCAGCAGCACCGCTTCGCGATCCAGGCCGGCAGCCTTTACCACCGTCTCGTTTAGGTAAAGGGTGGTGGGATCGTAGGCCGGCAGCACCAGATCCCGGTCGGTCTTGAAGGCGGTGCGCAGCTCGGTCTGGAGGGCGGCCATAAAGGGGGCCACTGCCACGCGCTTGGCCGGGAAGCCCTGCTCCACCAGGGCCTCGGTGATGTCGAGGGCACCGTGGTCGGCGGTCAGCACCACCCAGGCCTCCGGGTTCTTGCTGCGGACCCGGTCCAGCAGGCGACCCAGGGCCCGGTCCAGGCGGTGGATCTGGTCCCGCATCTCCGTGCCGAACATGCCGTAGGCGTGGCCGATGTAGTCGGTGGATGAGAAGCTCACGGCCAGCAGATCAGTGCCAGGGCCTCGGCCCAGGGCCTCGCCTTCGAACAGGGCCTCGGCGGCCTCGAGGGTCACGGCATCCAGGAAGGGGGAGCGGCGAAAGCGGTTCTCGAAGCCCTTGTCCATGGGCATGCCCGAGCCATGGATGAGGCGGGGCAGAGCGCCGTTGCGCAGGACCGTGGTGCCGAAGGTCCACTGGGCGGTGCGGCCCTCAGGGGTGGCCGGATCCTTCAGCCAGAGCCAGGTGTCGGCAGTCAGGCGCTCGGCGAGATCGGCGTCGAAGCGCACCAGCCAGCTGGGCAGACGGTCCTGGTAGGGGGTGGAGCTGGTGAAGCCGGCGGCACCGGTGAACCAGTAGACGCCGGTGGGGCGCCGCCCGGCCATGAGGATGGCGGCGCGGTCCTTCCCGGAGACCGTGAAGACGCGGCTGCCCGGGACCTGGGCCTGCAGCCAGTCACCCAGGGCATCGCCCAGGAACTGGGCATTGGAGGAGCCTGGCAGGCTGAGGTTGTGCAGGGCCTTGCCCTTGGGGTCCTCCACGCAGTAGACCGACTTCCCGGTGCTGCGATCGACCCAGCGGTTCTCCACGATGCCCGTGTGGGCGGGAAAGCGGCCCGAGAGGATCACGGAGTGGCCCGGCCCGGTCTCCGTGAGGCCATGGTCGTGGTAGGCCTCGGAGAACCAGAGCCCCTCTCGCTGCAGCCGGCCCAGACCACCGGGCAGGCCCGGGCCGAAGGCCTCCAGCAGCTGGGCACTGAGCTGATCCACCGACACCACCACCACCAGGCTTGGCCGGGGTGCTGGAGCGGCTGCCGCCAGGGGCAGCGTCAACAGCAGCAGCAGGGCCAAGGGGAGGCGACGGGTCATCAGAAGGTCACCCCGACCCCGAAGGTCCACAGCCGCTCGAACTCCTGGCCGCTGCCCTGGGCCGTGAAGTAGGCGGCCAGATCAGACACGGAGGAGAGCTTCACCGGGTGGTCCTTGCTGACGGGCTGCTGGTAGCTGGCGATGAGGTAGGGCTGAACGCCGATGGAGGGCAGACGATAGCGGGTGCCCACGCGCAGCCAGGTGCGGCTCAGGTCCTTGGTGCTGCTGGCGCCTGGTGTCGTGAAGGTGTAGCGCTGGAACCGCTGGATGAGACCGATCTCCCCCGCCAGCCCCACGAAGGGCACCCACACCTGGGCGTTGAGCCCCGCTCCCAGGCCCTGCTGCTTGAGGCGGGTGCCTTGCACCGTGGTCCCCTTGCTGAGGTCACCGCTGGCATTTAGCTGGGAGTACTCCACCCCCCCCTCCAGCCGCAGGAGGGGCCCCAACTGGAAGAGCTGATGGCTGAGGGTGGCGATGTAGCCGCTGCCCGTTCCCATGTCCCCGGCCACCAGCTGACCGGAGCCAACCAGCATGGTCTGGGGCAGGCTCTGGCCCGAGGGGCGGGGGAGCTCCACCCGGAGGTCCCACTGGGCACACAGGGGCAGGGCCGATAGCAGCAAGGGGAGCAAGGACAGGCGCACAGGGGCTCCGGGGAGAACCTAGATCATACCCCCCGCCGAGGCCCAGGTCAGTCCGCGGGGCCTACTTCCACTTGATGCTGCAGCCCATGCTGGGGTGCTGGACCTCGAGGGGGTCCCGGCCCGCCAGGACACCGTCGATGGCCTCGCTCAGCTCCTGGCGGGCCACCCGGGTGGCATCCATCCAGTTGGCGTCCAGGCGGCCCCGGTAGGCCAAGCGCCGGTGGGAGTCGTAGAGGAAGAAGTCCGGGGTGCAGACGGCCCCGAGGGCTTTGACCACCGTCTGCTCCTCGTCCCACAGGTAGGGGAAGGTGTAGCCCTGGGTCCGGGCGCGCTTGCGCATGGCCTCGAAGCTGTCCTCTGGATGGCTGACGGCGTCGTTGGCGTTGATGGCGACCACGGCACAGCGGCCGGCCTGAGCTTGGGCCAGGGCCTCGAGGCGCCCGTCGATGGCCTGGACGTAGGGGCAGTGGTTACACATCACCACCACCAGCAGGGCTGGGGTGTGGACGTCATGGAGGGACCACAGGCGACCATCCACGCCGGGCAGGGTGAAGTCCGGACAGGCCGTGCCAAGGGGAACCATGGTGGATTCCTTGAGCGACATGACGGCCTCCGAGTGAGGACCCCAGCATACGCTCTGGCGTAAAGGAAGCACGGAGGCATGTAGGGAAGTTGGCTTAAGAAAAAACCGGCAACACGTGATTCGGTCAACGGCTTAATGAGTAAAAAATCGATAACCAGATTTATTTTGAAAGGTATCGTTTGCCTGGCCCAAAACCCAGTCCCACACTGTGTTTCCGTTGAAATAACCAGGACCTGAAAGGGAAGGGGTGACGGAATTCGGTCACGACCCTCCTTGACAGGGAGCCAAAGCGCAGAGATTTTGTTGGACATACGCTTTTCTACTTATTGCCCCTTTTTTCTCTCCGACCTCCTTACTGCTGCGGGCCATTCCCTGGTCCCGAGTGGCAAGAGCCTTCCCGGCCCGGTGGCCCCGAGGACCCCATGACCTCCCTCCCGCGTCTGCACTGGTCCACCCTCGGGGGGGTCACCGGCGGTCTGGAGCAGCGCTGGTCCACCCTGTGGGACGTGACTGTGGATCGCGGTGCCGCACCGGCCCTGCCGCCCACCGAGACGGACCTCTGGGTGATCAACGCCAAAGGGGAGCGACCCTTACCGGAGCTGCTGCGCCTGGTCCCCGAGGTCGGGGCTCTGCCCATCCTGCTGCTGCTGGATCCTCAGGCTCCGGCCTTGGCTCCCGCTGACCTGGCGGAGTGGGGCTGTCTGGGCTCCGTGCGCTGGGGCACCCTCGGCCCTGAGCCTCCCTCCGGCGGTCTGCGCCCCCGGGCCAGCACGGTCCCCGCCCTGAGTGCTTCCCAGGCCCTCTCCCTCGGCCTGGTGGGGGCCAGCCAGGCCATGCGCGAGGTGCTGGGGCGCGCCCGCAGCGCCGCCGCCACCCGGGCCACGGTGCTCCTCCTCGGCGAGAGCGGTACCGGCAAGGAAGTCATCGCCAAGGCCATCCACCGCATGAGCGCCGAGGCCGCCCAGCCCTTCGTGGCCGTGCACTGCGGCTCCATCCCCGAGAACCTGCTGGAGTCCGAGCTCTTTGGCTATAACAAGGGCGCCTTCACAGATGCCCGCAAGGACACGCCGGGCAAGTTCCGCGAGGCCCACGGCGGCACCATCTTCCTGGACGAGATCGGCACCATGCCGCCAGCGGCCCAGGTGCGCCTGCTGCGCGTCCTGCAGGAGCGGGAAGTCCAACCCCTGGGCGGTGGCGCCCCGGTGCGGGTGGAGGTGCGGGTGGTGGCCGCCACCAATGTTGATCTCTGGCAGAAGGTGCAGGAGGGCGCCTTCCGCGAGGACCTCTTCTACCGCCTGGAAGTGGTGCCCATCGTCCTGCCGCCCCTGCGGGCCCGGCCCGAAGAGGTGCCCTACCTGGCCCAGCACTTCCTCAACCGCAAGGCACGGGAGCACGGCCTCTATCCCAAAGCCCTCCACCCCAGCGTGGATCCCCTACTGATGGAGCTCTCCTGGCCCGGCAATGTCCGGCAGCTGGAGAACGCCATCGAGCGCGCCATCGTGCTGTCGGGCAAGCGCCCCGTGCTCACCCGGGCGGACTTCGCCTTCCTGGCGGACCGCATGGGCCTGTCGACTCCGGCCGGTTCGGCGCTGCCCCCAGAGCTGCCAGCAGAGGCCTTCACCCACCTCCAGCCCGTCTCCAGCAACAGCATGGACCTGCCTCCCGAGGGACTGGACCTGAACCAGGTGGTGTCCGACATGGAGAAGACCCTGATGCTCCAGAGCCTGGCCATCACCCGGGGCAACAAGAAGCGTGCAGCCGACCTGCTGGGCCTCAAGCGCACCACCTTCCTGGAGAAGATGAAGCGGCTGGACCTCGAGGATGCGGAAGTCGAGGCCGAGTAGGCCCCTGCTACCCTGGGAGCATGTCGAGCGTGCTGCATCTCAGGTGGAAACTCGAGGTCCCGGACCTTCAGGAAGAGGGCCTCTGTGCCTGGCTGGAAGCCCGGGGTTCCTCGGCCTTCTACCGGGAGGCGGACCCTCCCCGTACCTGCTACGCCTACTTCCCCCCGGAGCTTACCGCCCCTGATGTGGCGGGCCTGGCGGCCTTCCCTGGGGTGGTTCTGCTGGCTGCCGAAGGGTTTGGCGATGAGGACTGGCTGGCCCGGAGCCGAGACGGCTTCGGCGCCTTCGAGGTCGGCAGCCGCTTCCACGTGCGGCCCCTCTGGGATGAGAACCCGGGGCCGGCGGACCGCCTCGACCTGGTGGTGAACCCAGGCCTGGCCTTTGGTACCGGCGGCCACGAGACCACCCGCCTGTGCATGACCCTGCTGGAGGACCTGGCAGCCGCAGACCGCCTGGCCGGACCCATCCTGGACATCGGCGCCGGCACCGGGATCCTCTCCCTGGCGGCGTTC